>DAOWEP010000198.1 GCA_030638455.1 Gammaproteobacteria bacterium | reverse complement strand
GCCACGGAAAAGATTCATACGCAGGGGAATTTAACCAAAACTGACAACTCGCTGGATATGGCAGTTTCAGGCCAGGGATTTCTCCAGATATTAAAACCGGATGGTACGATTGCCTATACCAGAGATGGTTCCTTTCAGATGGACTCAACGGGCCAGGTGGTAACCTCCAGTGGCTATGCTTTGCAGCCAGCGATAACAATTCCGGCGGATACTGTTTCGGTTACGATTGGTATTGACGGAACGGTTTCGGCCACAATTGCGGGGAGCCCCACGGCCACCACCATAGGTGATATACAGTTTGCGAGCTTTATCAATCCTGCTGGTTTGCAACCAGAAGGCGAAAATTTATATCTTGAGTCACCCTCTAGTGGTACTCCGCAGACAGGTACACCAGGGCAGAATGGTCTGGGAACAGTGGTTCAGGGATTCCTGGAAAGCTCAAATGTGAATGTAGTGGAAGAGCTGGTGAATATGATAGAGGCCCAACGCGCCTATGAAATGAATTCCAAAGCCATATCGGCTGCAGACCAGATGTTGCAGTTTGCTACCCAGAATCTTTAGTGAGACCAGGTGAGCCAACAATATTTTTCACAATAAATTTTCTGTAATGATGTAAAAGGTTTGATTGATGATAGATGCCAGGAAAACACAGTGGGTAAGTAATATGAAGCTATGGGTATTTTCATTGCTGGTAGTTTTGCCAATGGCTGGCTGTGTTTCAGTCAAGACAGCAGACAATCAGAACTATGAACCATCATACCCGCAGGCCAGAAAAGTTCAGCCTATGATGAATGGCTCAATTTTTAATGCAGATAGTTCAAGGCCATTGTTTGAGGACATCAAGGCACGTTATGTCGGCGATATATTAACGGTTGTGCTGGTAGAAAAAACGGATGCTAAGAAATCCGCAAATACCGAGACCACCAAGGAAACTACCGGGTCAGCTGGACCAACAACACTATTTGGCAGGACACTGGGAACCGATACCAATCATGACTTGTTGACTATGGGGACTCAGTCATCCAATGAATTTACAGGAGAAGGCGACAGTGACCAGAGTAATAGTTTAACCGGCACCATTGCGGTAACCGTGGCCGAGGTCTTACCTAACGGAAACCTTTTTGTCCGGGGCCAGAAACGTGTTCATATTAACCAGGGTGACGAGTTTATCAAGATATCAGGTATTGTCAGGGCTGCAGATGTAAGACAGGACAATACCATTTCATCTACATTGATTGCGGATGCACAAATTACCTATAACGGATCAGGTGCAATTGCTGATTCTAATTCTATGGGCTGGATTACTAGATTCTTTAATAGCCCACTCTGGCCTTTATAAGCATGGCCTTTATGAGGCGGTATCTTTGAATTGGTGGCTCTGCGAGGTTGAATAATGAAGTTAATCAGAATTTTTCTTGGGTTTATATTGATGGTCTTGACCTGTTATGTGCAGGCTGAGCGAATCAAGGACCTCGCTTCAATAGCAGGCGTCAGAAGTAACCAGTTGCTGGGTTATGGTCTGGTAGTCGGGCTGGATGGCACTGGGGGCAAGACGGCATTCTCTGCCCAGAGTCTGAGAAATATGCTGAACCGATACGGGATTACCTTGCCTCCGAATGTAAATCCACAATCAAAAAATATCGCGGCTGTTTCTGTTCACGCGGATCTTCCGGCCTTTGCAAAGCTGGGACAGAATATTGACATCACAGTTTCATCCCTCGGAGATGCAAAAAGTTTACGGGGCGGCAGCCTTTTGATGACCCCGTTAAAGGGGGCCGATGGCAAGATCTATGCCCTGGCGCAGGGTAACCTGGTCGTTGGTGGTTTGGGCGTATCGGGTAATGATGGCTCCAGACTCTCAATAAATGTACCAAGTGTGGGGCGAATTCCCAATGGCGCATCCGTAGAGCGTGAGGTACCGAACCCGTTCGCCAATGGCGATAATATTACACTGAACTTGCACACCGCAGACTTCACAACCGTCAGTCGTTTGGTGCAGGCGATTAATTACAAGATAGGTCTTGGCACTGCCAGGGCAGTGGATGCTATGTCAGTATGGGTTAATGCACCAAAGGTAGTTGCGCAGCGGGTTGCCTATGTCTCCATGCTGGAGAATATTGAAATAGCACCTGGTGAAGCACCCGCACGTGTAGTCGTAAATTCAAGAACCGGTACGGTGATCATTGGCAATCATGTCCGTGTAATGCCGGCAGCGGTTACTCACGGCAGTATGGTGGTTACGATTACGGAGAGGACTACTGTAAGCCAACCATCACCTTTGTCAACAGGGGGTGCCACCGCAATCGTCCCGACCACGGATATCGAGGTGGAACAGGAAGATAGTCGTATGTTCCTGTTTAATCCGGGGGTTCGTCTGGATGAAATTGTACGCGCCGTAAATGAAGTAGGAGCGGCACCAGGAGATCTTGTAGCGATTCTTGAAGCTTTAAAACGGGCAGGAGCCTTGCGTGCAGAACTGGTAGTGATCTGACGTGGAAACCAGTTCAGGAGTTTATACTGATTTTCAGGGTCTGGCACGTTTACGTGCAAAGGCCGCAAATCAATCGCCTGATGCGTTACGTGAAACTGCAGCCCAGTTCGAAGCTATTTTTATTCAGATGATGCTGAAGACAATGCGAGATGCCAGTTTTGGTGGTGGGCTTATGGATAGCAAGCAGAGTGACTTTTACAGAGAGATCTATGACAAACAGATTGCCATGGATATCTCGAGCAAGGGCGGGCTGGGACTGGGCGATATGCTTGTCCAGCAACTTGGGGGTGAATCTACAGATGATAAAAATATCATTGGCAATATGATGGCAGAGATGAAGATAGATGACTTTCTGGCATCAAGAAAGGTATTGAGCAGGGTGTCAGGGGCAAGAATCACGCAGGCTTCTGCACAGAATCAAAAGAAGAATGTTGTACAACAGGCTGATAGAAACACCGATCCTGAATTTTTCAAGGATCCGATCGACTTCATTAAAAATGTATGGAAGCATGCTAAAACTGCCGCATCTGCTCTGGGGCTTGCACCGGAAGTTTTGGCCGCACAGGCAGCGCTCGAAACGGGTTGGGGAAAATTCCTGATTCGTGATGGGAATGGCAAGAGTAGTAATAATTTATTTGGTGTAAAGGCAGATAAACGCTGGGATGGCGATAGCGTATCGGTTGGTACGCTTGAATTCAGAGATGGTGTGATGAAAAAAGAGAATGCCTTATTCAAGGCCTACCGTTCGATTGAAGACAGCTTTAATGACTATGTGGATTTCCTGAAATCAAACCCACGTTATCAGAATGCGTTGGAGAATGTCGGCGATAGCAAATCCTTCACCAGAGAGTTGCAGAGTGCTGGATATGCCACTGATCCATCGTATGCAGAAAAAATCAACAATATCCTGAATGGAGATGTGTTGAAGCAGGCATTAAAGGCATTAAAAGGTTTTGGTATTCAGTGAAACTACGTGAGATTTATAGTGAGTAAAGGTTAAAAGATGGCGTCTCTATTAGGCACAGGTGTTTCGGCATTACAGGCGTTCCAGCAATCACTGGCGACGACAAGCCACAATATCGCCAATGTAAACACGGATGGATATAGTCGTCAGCGGGTAGAGGTTACTGAGCGTCCACCGGAATTTTCGGGGGCTGGTTTTATTGGTCAGGGAGTAGATGCAACCGGGGTAACGCGTATTTATGATCAGTTTCTGGTTGATCAGGTTGTATCGAATACCAGTTCACAAGGTCAGTTCGATGTTTTCTTTGGTCTGGCCAGTCAGCTTGATAATTTATTGGCCAACGAAGATTCAGGTCTTTCGGCAAGATTGCAGGATTTTTTCAATGCAACCCAGGATGTAGCAGATGATCCGGTATCGATACCGGCAAGGACAGTACTTCTAGGTGAGGCAGAATCTCTGGTGGACAGGTTTGCCTTTTATGAGCAGAGACTGTCCGATCTAAAAGGCCAGGTAAATACAGATATCGAAAATGAAGTTACTGTTATTAACGGTCTTTCGCAGGCAATTGCAGATCTTAATTTAAGTATCCTGAGGTCTGGGGGTGCAGCATCTAATGGTGCAGATGGAAAACTGCCAAATGATTTACTGGATCAGAGAGACCAGTTAGTGCTTGAGTTGTCCAAGATTGTATCCATTAGCACGCTGGAGCAAGGTGATGGATCATTGAGTGTTTTTGTCGGGGGTGGTCAGTCACTTGTAGTGGGAACAACGGTTCAAGACCTGGCTGTTACCAGAGATGCCTTTGATCCATCTGTAGTCAACATCGTCCTGCAATCCGGGAACAGCCAGGTTGATGTTACTTCACAGATAGTTGGGGGAAGCCTGGGCGGTTCACTGGACTTTTCTTCCAGAATGCTGGATTCCGCAGAGAGAGAACTGGGTAGAATTGCCATTGGCCTGACCGATGCGTTTAATCAACAGCACCGACTGGGTATGGATCTGGATAGCGTTCTTGGCGAAAGCTTTTTTACAGGCCTGAATACGGGTAGCTTTACGCCAACGGTTTTTTCTTCTACCAATAATGCTGGCTCAGCAATTGTAACCGCAAGCTATGGTACCGTAGCAGACCTGACCGTGAGTGATTATGACTTACGTTATACTGGTGGTACGTCTTACACCTTGACCAGGTTGACCGATGGCCAGATATTTTCAGTAGATACTGCTGTACCTGCTTCATTGACCAATGATGGTTTTACCCTGTCAATTGGCGCAGGCGCAGCAGTAGGAGATCTTTTCAGGATACAGCCCACTGCTGATGGTTCTCGTGATATTGGACTGGCGATTACCGATCCGAGGAAGATTGCAGCTGCAGTCCCGGTTCGCACAGAAACCTCATTGCAAAATACCGGAACTGCGACAATTGATTCAGGAGTGGTTACAGACAGGGCTACTTTTGTCAGTGATACCTATACGATCCGAATAGCAGATAATGCAAATGCTACCGCAAATGGAGTAGTAGGTACGATTACAGATGCGGGGCCTACTGCCAACACTCTTGAATATCGTCTGTCTATCAATGGAGTGCAGGTTTATTCACAGAACGAAGCATCTGCTGTACTAGCTAACCTTACAGCCCTGGCCGCAGAAATAAATGATGATGTAGGTACAACAGGTGTACGTGCCTATGTGGATACAGTAAATAACCGCATGTACCTGCTGAATGACCCATCTACCTCTTCACCTATTACAGTAACAGAGACGCTTACCGATACTCCAGCTGGCGCACCCTTTATGGATGTCGGTGATACCGTGACAGGTTATTTTGGTAGCGTTCTGGCAGGTACTAATTTTGTCGATGCTGTAAGCAATACCATTACCATTGGTAATACGGGCACTGATTATATCGTGTTCGATAGTGGTGGCAATAATGAAACCAGTGGCACCTATATTTCCGGTAATAATATTACGTTCAACGGTATCCAGACAAGTATCACGGGCACAGCAAGTTGGGGCGATGTGTTTACTCTGCGCTCCAATAATAACGGGGTAAGTGATAATAGAAATATGCTGGCGCTGAGTGGGGTACAGCAGCAGCAGGTTCTGGCGGGTGGAACGAGCACATTAGGTGAAACCTTTGGGCAGTTGATTTCCAGTATAGGCACTACTACCAGACAGTCCGAGATCACACTGGATGCCCAGACCGTGTTACTGAACCAGTCTATAGCCGCCAGGGCATCGGTTTCCGGGGTAAACCTGGATGAGGAGGCGGCGAATCTGATCCTTTATCAACAGGCGTATCAGGCAGCTGCACAGGTGATCTCGATAGCTGACAATCTGTTTCAGACCTTGATTAATGCTATATGATAAACCCTATGAGCTGACCTTATGCGCATTTCAACCCTACAGTTACAATTAACAGGCATCAGCGCGATTCTGGATCGTCAGGCCGAGGTTAGTCGTACCCAAAATCAACTGGCTACAGGCAAGCGGATTCTTTCACCGGCAGATGACCCTGCTGGCGCAGCCAGCATTGAAAATTTCCGACAGGCTATAGAGCGTACAGGACAGTTTCAGGACAATATTATTCTTGCCCGTCAACGACTGAATGTGGAAGAAAGCAACCTTGAATCAGCCGGTAATATTTTGCAGCGTGTAAGGGAACTTGCTGTGCAGGGTAACAATGATACCTTGACCAATCTTGACAGGCGGTCTATTGCTAGCGAGGTAAGGCAACGTCTGGATGAGTTGTTGTCCATTGCAAATACCAGGGATGCAAATGGTGAGTATATCTTTTCGGGTTTTCAGGGACTAACAGAGCCCTTTTCCCAGGACGCTAGCGGGAATTTTATCTATAGCGGGGACCAGGGGCAGCGCCTTTTACAGGTTAGCCAGTCCCGACAGATTGCAGACCGTGATTCAGGCGCAGAGGTCTTCCAGACGGTTCGTAATGGCAATGGCACCTTTACAACACTGGATAATACTGCGAATACAGGCACTGGGATAATCAATGTCGGGTCGGTTATAGACCCCACGCTATATGATGGTGATACTTATACACTTCGTGCTGTAGATAATGCCAATGTCACAACCGGTGGTGGTGTAGGTACTATCAATGATGATGTAGCTACTGCAAACGTACTGGAATATAGGCTGACAATCAACGGACAAACAGTCTATACCCAAAGTGAAGCCGCTGCACCATTGGCAAACCTTACCGCAGCCCGGGATGCTATTAACGGAGCAGCCGATGCAAATGTTGCGCTTACCGGGGTGCGAGCCTATGTGGATACATCTGCAAATCGTTTATACCTGTCCAGAGAGCCCGCCTCTACCCAGGCAATAACAGTTGTAGAAACCCTGATCGATACAGGCGCCACCGCGCTGGATACAGGGGATACCGTGACAGGTTATTTTGGTTCCTCTCTGGTGGGGGATGGGACAGATACTGTTAACAATACAATTACATTTACAAATGAGGCCGATAGTTATCTGGTACTGGATAGCAGCAATAATATTGAAACAAGTGGAACCTACCAGGATGGAGCCCAGATTTCATTCAATGGTATTGCAACGGACCTTACCGGCACACCAAATATTGGTGACTCGTTTACAATAAGTCCCAGCGCAAACCAGGATATATTTACAATATTGGATAATTTGGCTACAGCATTGGAGGGTGGGTTAAGCGGGGCTTCAGCTACAGCATTATTCCACAATGCCATGAACAGGGTGCTGGCAGATCTTGAGCAGGCAGAGAATAAAGTTCTTGAAGTGCGTGGTACAGTGGGTTCACGGCTGAATGTACTGGACAGTCAGGAAGGTTCCAATGAGGACTTTATAATTAATTTACGCGCCTCTCTTTCGAGGATAGAGGATATTGATTTTGCTGAAGCAGCAAGCCGTCTTAATCTTGAGCTAGTAGGGCTTGAAGCGGCACAACAGTCTTATGTAAGGGTGCAGGGTTTGTCGTTGTTTAATTTTATTTAGCTCTGGTTCTTGATTAGGTGAGGATACATGGGCAAGTAGAGCAGCAGGCTGTTTTTGGCCTCAAGCCCAAGAAAGGGGCTATTATCAGCTATATATAATGACTCCAATATGGGTAATTATTGATCAGCAAGAGCATGTTTTAATTCATTTTCCTGGAAGCCAGCCCAAAATCAAGTGTATAATTACATAGTAATATCAATAAGTTAACTATTTCGTGCATAGTTCACACTATTGACCAATATATTCCCATCTTTTAAGTGATTTATGCCATACTTTGAGTGTGGAAGAGGTCACATCTTATAGGTGAACCAGTAGATGGATCAGATCTTACCACTTCAAAATGAATATTCACTCCAGCCCGGTTTATCCTGAGCTGTCATAAATAACTAATTAAATTGTTAAGTCACTCGTTGTTCCCGGTTCAGATCCCGGTCGATTGTTTGTTGTCGGGCCGATAAGAAGTTTGCGTTATGCTTAGGGTAGTGATTATGGTTTGTATGGTAAACAGAGTTCTGAAGTTTTTTACCGGAAGTTTATCTTTGGCTGTTGTCCGTCGTGCATCTTCCTGTTTGTTATATATTATGGCTTTACAGGTAGGCATGGTCACCTCTGTAGAGGCAGTCTCTTACACGATTACCGATCTTGGTCCCGTGAGTGCAGCCACAGACATCAATAACAAAAATCAGTTTGTTGGGTCAATGCAGTCACATCCAACAATCTGGCTGCAAGATGGTACAACGCTTGATTTAGGTACCCTGGATGGTGATACCAGTCTTGCAATAGCCGTAAGAGCTGTAAATGATAATGGCTGGGTAGTTGGTCAGGCAGCAAATTCATCAGTATCACGACCTTTTCTCTGGCAGAACGGATCCATGGAAGATCTTGGTTCACTGGAAGGAGATGTTAATGCCTCTGGCAATGCCTGGGATGTCAATATACATAGACAGGTTGCAGGTTCTTCTACCACGCTATCTGGCATCCGCGCTTTTCTCTGGCAGAACGGTACCATGAAAAGCCTGGGTACTCTTGGTGGTGACGTTAGTGAAGCATTTGGAATGAATGACAGTGGTCAGGTGGTTGGAAGGTCAACAGGTACAAATAATCTAACACGCGCATTTCTATGGGAAAATGGCACTATGCAGGATTTAGGTGCCCTGGTGAGACCCTATAGTGAAGCTAAAGACATAAATAATAATGGCCAGATAGTAGGTGAGACCAGGGATGATAATGGTCAGCAACATGCCTTTATCTGGCAAGATGGCATCATGCAGGATTTGAATATGCCTACCTGGTATTTAGATACATGGGCAACGGCTATTAATGATGTTGGTCAGGTTGTGGGGAGTGCTATTGACATATATAACCAGACACATGCATTGCTCTGGGAGAATGGAGAGGTAAAGGATTTATGTGACTTGACTATCTGTAAGGCAGCTGGCTGGGACAGGCTTAGATTGGCGCTTAGTATTAATAATAATGGTAGTATTGTAGGGTATGGGTATATCAATGGCCTGGTACATGGATTTTTGATATCTGTTTCAGATGGATTAGTAAATAAAATACCTGAAGCGAATGCTGGATTAGATCAAACCGTTATTACCAGTACAGTTGTTCAGTTGGATGGTAGTGGTAGCGCTGATCCAGATGTAAACTACCCACTCACATACGCCTGGGAAATCACTCAGAAGCCAGTTGGTAGTAATGCCGCACTTTCAGATTATTCTATCGTCAATCCAATCTTTATTACCGATGAGATTGGTGATTACATAGCAGAGTTGGTGGTAACGGATAGCTTAGGGCTATCGAGCGTTGCAGATGCAGTGGTTATCAGTACCATTAATTCTGCGCCTGTTGCCAATGCCGGAGTGGATCAGTTGGTAGTAGAGCATGGATCAGCGGTTCAGCTGGATGGTGGCGCAAGTACAGATGTTGATAACGATGCTCTTACCTATGCCTGGTCATTTATTGAAAGGCCAGCCGGAAGTACGGTGGTTTTGAATGATGCTACAGTCGTTAATCCGGTATTTGTTGTAGATACGTATGGTTACTATACACTTCAGTTGGTGGTCACAGACAGTTATGGTGCTCCAAGTGTTGCAGATGAAGTTGTGGTTAGCTTTAAAAATCTCCTGCCAGTGGCCAATGCAGGGTCAGATCAGGAAGTGGTGGTTGGTGATGAGGTGCAATTGACAGGTAGTGGCAGTGATGTAAACCTGGATTCGATTACCTATCAATGGAACATTGTCTCAATGCCAGAAGGAAGCCAGGCCATATTACCTGTTGTAGCTATTCAAAATTCTGAGTTCGTTCCCGATGTTGCCGGTTCCTATGTATTTAGCCTGGTTGTGAATGATGGTTTGGTAGATGGTGTGCCTGATAATGTAATGATCACCGTTACTGGTATTCAGGATGTAGCCTTTGCGAAGGTGTCGGAATTATATGACCTGGTTAGCGCAATCGATCCCGGTAATTTCAGGAAGAACAAAAAACAGTCAAGGCTGCTCAAAAAGATCAGTAAAATACTTGATCTGATTGGGTCGGAAAAATATCGTCCAGCATTAAAGAAACTTCAGCATGAAATTTTGAGGAAAACAGATGGATGTTTTGCTAAGGGTTTTCCTGAAAAGAATGATTGGGTCAGTGATTGTGAGGCGCAGGCTCAACTTTACCCTGTGATTAAGGAGGCCATGGATCTGTTACAGCGATTACCTAACTCTACACATGGCATGTGGAATGCACATAGAGAAGACAGAAAAGAACAGTGGAAGCACATCAACAAGAAGTGGGGACACAACAAGCACATGGATAGAAAAGATAGAAGACCTCGTCTATAGAGAGCACGTTTATCTAACAGTTGGGAATATAATAGTATCGACCCCATAATTTCCTGGTGCAGGACCGGGTAATCATCCCTGGTTACCTAAGAATATGAATTAACATTTCAGTTATTTTCTTCATAGTCATTAACCGTACAATAATTATCGTTATAAATACTTGATTTATAATATTTTTCTGTTAAATTTTAAGTGTTATGCTTATTTACAATAAAGAGTAAAAAAATAAGCAAAAGGTGTAAAGGTCGCATTCAATCGGCCGATACACTTTACGGGAGCGGTGAATATTTTCGATTTTTTCAGAAGATATATCCGCTAAACATTAACCTGGTCCTGTCATAACATATTGATTATGAAAGGGATAAGGAGAATTTCATGGCTCAAATTATCAATACTAATGTTGCGTCTCTAAATGCGCAGCGCAACCTGAATAAGTCACAAAGTCAATTGGCTGTATCGCTGACCCGACTCTCATCTGGTCTGCGAATCAACAGTGCGAAGGACGATGCTGCCGGTTTGGCTATTTCGGAACGATTTACCACCCAGATTCGTGGTTTGAATCAGGCG
>DAOWEP010000008.1 GCA_030638455.1 Gammaproteobacteria bacterium | reverse complement strand
GTCCAGCGTACCGAAGCCACCCGGTAATACCACATAGGCAGAGGCATATTTGACAAACATTACCTTGCGGGAAAAAAAGTGTCTGAAATTCAAGCTGATATCCTGATAAGGATTGCCTGATTGCTCAAATGGCAACTGGATATTCAGTCCTATACTGGGGGATTTACCGGCGTAGGCACCCTTGTTCGCCGCCTCCATTATCCCGGGTCCGCCCCCGCTAACGACAGAAAAACCTGCGTTAGACAACTCCAGTGCAATATCTTCCGCCAGCTTGTAGTGTGGGTCATCCAGTGCTGTGCGTGCCGAGCCAAAAATACTGACAGATGGCTTGATTTTGGCCAGGCGTTCAAAGCCCTCTACAAATTCGGCCATAATCTGGAAGATCTTCCAGGATTCCCGGGTCAGCGCCGCATCATTAATAGGACGTAGTCCCGGATGAACATATTTTTTTTCTTCATCCATAAATTATTACCTTTGTGTACTAACTTCAGGAGGACTTAAGAAAAGCATTCCCCTGCAGGGAGCAATTACGCATAATGCTCCGTTAATTATAGAATAATAACATTTTTAATGGTTTTATGAATAATGACTGAACAAATATCTGATTTTGTTCCCAGATCCGGACCCAGGCCCCTGGTTTTGGTAGATGGCTCGTCCTACTTATACAGGGCATTTCACGCCATGCCACCACTAACTAACTCAAAAGGTGAACCAACCGGTGCCGTATACGGTGTAATCAATATGCTGCGCAAACTTCTAGCGGATGTTCAACCCGAGCATGTAGCCGTGGTTTTTGATGCCAGGGGCAAGACCTTCAGAAATGACCTGTACGATCAATATAAGGCACATCGCCCCCCCATGCCGGATGAGCTGCGTGACCAGATAGAGCCAATACATGAAATCGTGCAGGCAATGGGATTGCCGATGTTGCAGGTGCAAGGTGTGGAGGCGGACGATGTGATCGGCACGTTGGCAATCCAGGCCGCCCGTGAAGGGCTATCTGTTTTGATATCTACAGGTGATAAGGACATGGCACAACTGGTCACAGACAAGATAAACCTGATCAATACCATGAATAATACGCTTATGGATATTGACGGTGTGGAACAGAAATTCGGGATACCACCGGAGCAAATTATCGATTATCTGGCCCTCGTTGGTGACACTTCTGACAATATACCGGGGATACCCAAAGTGGGTCCAAAGACCGCTGTAAAGTGGTTAAAGGAATATGGTTCAGTGGATGACATTATCGCCCATGCCGACCAAATCAAAGGCAAGGTGGGTGAAAATTTACGAGCGAATCTCGAACAGCTGAAATTATCTCGCACACTGACAACTATCAAATGTGATGTTGAACTGGAGCAAGGGCCTCTGGATTTAAACCAGAAACCGGCTGAACATGAAACATTAAAAAAATTGTTTCAGAGGATGGAGTTCAAGCGCTGGCTGGAAGAGGTTTTAGATAATAGTGTCGCGAACCAGACAGAAAATGAAACAGACGAAACTGGCAATAACAAGGAAGTCGTTGATGAGGTATGTTATGAAACTATACTGGATAAAAAGAGCTTAGATAGCTGGATTAAACGACTGGAGCAAGCTGAGCTGTTTGCATTCGATACCGAGACCACCAGTCTGGATTATATGCAAGCTGAGATCGTGGGCGTTTCTTTTTCCGTGCAGCCGGGAGAGGCCGCATATGTGCCGGTTGCACATGATTACCCGGATGCGCCTGAACAACTTGATCGTGACTATGTGCTGGATCAGTTGCGTCCATTACTGGAAGACGCTACGCAAGCGAAGGTTGGGCAGCATCTCAAGTATGATATGAATGTGCTCGCCAGATACGGCATTACCTTGCGAGGGATCCGTTTTGACACCATGCTGGAATCCTATGTGCTGGACAGTACCGCAACCCGTCATGATATGGATTCGCTTGCACTCAAGTATCTTGCCAAAAAAACAATCCACTTTGAGGACGTTGCCGGTAAAGGTGCAAAGCAGATTACCTTTAACCAGGTTGCATTAGAGCAGGCCTCGCCCTATGCAGCGGAAGATGCCGACATAACCATACAGTTACATCAAGTTTTATGGCCAAAGTTGCAGGCCGAGCCTGGATTACAAAAGATATTTGATGAAATCGAAATTCCATTAGTCCCGGTGTTATCGCAAATTGAACGCAACGGTGTATTGGTAGATACCGAAATGCTCGCAAAACAGAGCGAACAACTGGCTGGACGTATGCAGGAAATTGAAAAGGAGTGTTATGATCTTGCTGACGAGGAATTTAATCTAGCTTCACCAAAACAGATCCAGGCCATTTTATTTGAGAAGCTTGGTCTTCCGGTTTTAAAGAAAACCCCAAAGGGACAGCCATCTACTGCCGAAGAAGTATTACAGGAACTGGCGCTGGATTACCCGATACCCAAGCTTCTGCTTGAACACCGAGGCATGAGTAAACTCAAGTCTACTTATACCGATCGATTGCCTGAAAAGATTGACCCGGACACAGGCCGTGTTCATACCTCCTATCATCAGGCGGTTACCGCTACCGGAAGGCTCTCATCGTCAGACCCCAACCTGCAAAACATTCCGGTACGATCAGAAGAAGGCAGGCGGATAAGGCAGGCGTTTATTGCACCTGAAGGCTGTCAAATCGTAGCGGCTGATTATTCACAAATCGAATTACGTATTATGGCGCACCTTTCAGCAGATGAAAGTTTATTACAGGCCTTTACCTCAGGGGAGGATATTCATCGGGCTACAGCTGCAGAGGTATTTGGTGTAACGGCACTGGAAGTGAGTAACGATCAGAGAAGATCAGCCAAGGCCATTAATTTTGGTTTAATATATGGCATGTCGGCATTTGGCCTGGCGAAACAACTTGGCATCTCTCGTGGAGATGCACAAAATTATGTTGATTTGTATTTTGAGCGTTATCCAGGTGTAAAGGAGTATATGGAAACAACCCGGCAACAGGCTCACGACCAGGGTTATGTAGAGACAGTTTTTGGACGGCGCCTGTATTTACCCGAGATCAATGCCAAAAACGCGATGCGTCGTCAGTATGCAGAACGAACCGCCATCAATGCCCCTATGCAAGGTACGGCGGCAGATATTATCAAACGTGCAATGCTGTCAGTGTCAGACTGGATTCAGGATAGTGGTAGTGATACCAGAATGATTATGCAGGTACATGACGAACTTGTTTTTGAGGTCAGTACATCCACCATGGAGGATAGTGTAGAAAATATCCGTCGCTGCATGAATAATGCGGCTAATTTGTCAGTTCCTTTGATCGTGGATGTTGGAAAGGGCGATAATTGGGATGAGGCACATTGATTTAATTCCAATATCAGATATATAGAGGGTTCCCAGTCAATAACCCCGCCATGTTTCTGGATATGATCTATGTGGTTATATAATTGTTAAAGAACGTAAATTCATCTATTCCCTTCTTGTTTACCTTTAGTTGGCGACTAAAATGTTATTCTGAACTTTTTGAGAATGTATAGGTCTCATAATTTAGATGCTTGTTATTAAGCATTATTCGTTCTCCTCCCTGAACGAAGACCTGTCTCTGGTGCCACTATATATCTCGGTGTTCATGAGCAGGATTCGCTTCCCGGCCTTCTACCCCTATGAAGGCCGGTTTTTTTATATCTGAAATATAGTTAATCCTTATTGCTTTTTTCGTTGTCACTCTCATTTTCACTTTTATCTTCAAGACCAAGCCAGTGATCCAGTACGGCACGCGCTTCATCAACACCGGTTCGCTTAAGAGATGAAAATGATTGTACGCTCGCATGGTCGCATAGCTGTGAAAGTTCATTCTTGACTTTTTGTAAGGAATTAGCGATCGCGCCACGCTTTAATTTGTCAGCCTTGGTCAGCAGGATATGCACCGGTAATTCGGTGTAATCACACCAGGCTAACATTTGGCGGTCAAAATCAGTCAATGGATGACGAATGTCCATCACAAGGACCAAACCCTGAAGAGATTCACGATGCTGAAGATACTCCTCCATGTGGCGTTGCCATTGTTTCTTGATACGCTCGGCTACCTTTGCGTAACCATAGCCAGGCAAATCTACCAGTCGGTGATCAGCATCGATATCAAAGTAAACCAGTTGCTGCGTACGGCCCGGGGTCTTGCTGGTACGCGCCAGAGATTTAATATTGGTGATGGTATTGATGGCGCTGGACTTGCCGGCATTGGATCGCCCCGCAAAGGCGACTTCTGCGCCTGTATCATCCGGGCTATGGGCCAGTGATGGTGCGCTGATCAGGAAACTGGCTTTATTATAATGATTACCCATAAGATTATTTGAATGATACTCGCATGTATGGTTTGAATGTATAGATAGACATTGTCTGGGCTCCGGCAACGATTTTGTGAGGTGCAATCCAACAATATGAGTATTATGCACGTAAGCCATTGTTTATACTACCCAGCGTACTCGCTAAGCTTGACCTGAAATTGTCCTGCTGGTATATAGTGTGCTCATTTTTGCATGGGCCTTCGCATCGTGAAGGTCAACTTTGTCATAGCCCGAAGCTAAAACATGGTTAAATAAAATTATAGTTTGAAGGGCACAGGAGCTTACCCGAGATGAAAAAATCATTACGTTTAGTTGTTGCCATTTTTTCTGGACTACTGGCAGTTGGGCTTACCGGATCAGTATATGCAGGCGGTGATGCAATGGCAGGTAAAGATAAGTCGTTAGTATGTGCCGGATGTCATGGAGCAGATGGAAACAGCTTTGCACCCAATTTTCCAAAACTTGCGGGACAGCATGAAAATTATCTAATCAAGCAACTAAAGGAATTCAAATCGGGTGTTCGAAAGGATAGCACGGGGATGATGCTGGGTATGGTGGCCGGTTTGGGTGAGCAGGATATGGCTGATATTTCAGCTTATTTCGCTAGCCAGAAAATCAAGGCAGGCACTACCGATAGCAAGTATATACTTGCAGGTACGCAGTTATACAAAGCTGGAAATACAGCAACCGATATTTCAGGTTGTATGGGTTGTCATGGTCCGAATGGCGCAGGAAATCCTGATGCGAACTTTCCGGCAATTGGTGGACAGCACGCTGATTACGTTGCCAAGCAGCTGAAAGAATTTCGCAATGGTAGTCGGGTAAACGATACAGCCAAAATGATGCAAAATATTACTGCAAGAATGACAGATGCGGATATTGAAGCATTGTCTTCCTATATAACAGGCTTGAACTAACCATAGGGGCAAGGCCGTACAACATTACCTACAAAGGCGGCCACTTGGCCGCCTTTTCTGTGGGCATTATTTACTGGGCAGTTAGCTATTTGGCTACTATTAGGGTGCACAAAAGCCATAACTGGTAGATAATAGGATGAACGCTCAACAGAAATAGCGGTCTATATATCAAGTAATTAGATATAGGGGCTAACAATACGCGAGAAATCTGGCGTATGAGCGTAAGTACATGTTGTATGGTATAGAGTAGTCAGGAGATTAGTGATGAGAAATCGGTTTTTATTGAAGCTGGCAGGGTTTTTTCTTGGCTGTGTAGTATCCATAGGTGGCCTGGCAGCAGACAAGGCAGCTGGTGAACCAGCTGCTAAAACTACCTATTTAGAGGGGGTTCATTACGAAAAGATTACCCCAGCACAGCCCACACAGGTAGGCCCGGAAAAGGTAGAGGTAGTCGAGTTGTTCTGGTATGGCTGCCCCCATTGCTTCAAGTTTGAGCCCTATGTAAAAAGATGGTTGGAAAACAAGCCTGC
>DAOWEP010000114.1 GCA_030638455.1 Gammaproteobacteria bacterium | reverse complement strand
TATATGCGAGGTGGATATAGCTAATGCTGTATTGCCATCACCAAAGTCCCAGCGGGATTCAATAATAGTACCGTCTGAATCGCTCGATTGTGACGCATCGACACCTACCTGGAGTGAGGCCATTCCGCTCGTTGGATTGACCGAGATTGCCGCTACTGGAGCATTATTTGGACTAACGGGTGCACTATTAACCGTGATATCAAAAACAGCTAATTCGGCTGCCTCTGTACCATCAGTTACTGAAATAATAATACCCGCATAATTAGCAACATCATTGGCTGTAGGGGTGCCTGATAAACGCCCATTGCTATTATTAAAGCTTGCCCAACCGGGACGGTTCTGGATAGCAAAGGTCAGGCTATCGCCATCCAGATCACTGGCGCTGGGTGTGAAGCTATAACTGGAGCTTTCTAATACTGAACTAGCTGGTGTACCAGTTATTGATGGGGTCCTATTCAGATCTTCGACTATGATACTAAATGCATTCAGGCTTACACTTTCCGCACCATCTGAAACCGTAATAACAATATTACTGTAAGTTCCTGCACTTGAGTATCCAGGTGTACCTGTTAGCGCACCTGTGCTGGTGTTAATATTCGCCCAATCCGGCATGTTAGTAATGCTGAACGTCAGGGTGTCGCCATCTGCATCACTCGCTCCCGGAGTAAAGCTATAACTGGAATTTTCTATCACTGAATTAGCCGGTGTTCCACTGATTGATGGAACCCTGTTCAGATTAGTAACTGTTATACTAAATGAATTTAGGTATGTACTCGCCGCACCATCACTCACACCAATAACAATATTACTTGTTGTACCCACATCGCCGCTACCGGGTGTACCCGTTAATGCACCCGTACTGGTGTTAAAATATGCCCAGCCTGGTTTATTAGTAATGCTGAATGTCAGGGCATCACCATCAGCATCATTCGCGCTGGGAGTAAAGCTATAACTGGAGCCTTCTAACACTGAATTACCTGGCATGCCACTTATTGATGGAGCCCTGCTCAGGTTGCCAACTGTAATACTAAACGCATTCAGGCTTGCGCTTGCCATACCATCTGAAACAGTAATTACAATATTATTGTAGGTTCCTGCACTTGAATATCCTGGTGCGCCTGTTAATGCACCTGTACTGGCATTAAAACTCATCCAGACTGGCTTGTTCGTAATACTGAATGTCAGGCTATTGCCATCAGCATCACTTGCACTGGGAGTAAAGCTATAACTTGAGCTTTCTAACACTGAACCAGCGGGTGTACCGGTTATTGTTGGTGCCCGGTTTTGATTGGAAACTGTGATGCTAAATGCATTTAGGCTTGTACTTGCCGTGCCATCTGAAACAGTGATCACAATATTATTGTAGGTTCCTGCACTTGAATACCCAGGCACACCTGCAAGTACACCTGTACTGTAATTAAAACCTGCCCATGCTGGCTTGTTAGCAATATTGAATGTCAGCTTGTCTCCATCCGCATCACTCGCACTAGTGGCAAATCTATAGGAACTGCCTTCTGCTACAGATACTACTGGTGTACCGGTCAATACAGGTGCATTATTATCAGGGGCATTGGATACAATGTTTACTGTATCTACTGTATCTACTGTATCTACTGTATCTACTGTATCTACTGTATTTACTGCATTAATTTCAGATGTTGAGGCCGTTTCAATAATTACAATCGCACTATCCAGGTCTGATGACTGAAAAGTGGGGATATCCTCTGGCAGACTATTTGCAGTTACATTATCTACTGCTGTTAACAGGTTAGTTAGTTCGGCACTGGGGGCAATCGCCTGGGCAGCCTCTATTGAATTGGTTGCCTGTGTGATCATAGCCTGATTAATTACGACATTCTGTGTAATAGCCGTAGATGGTGCTCCCGGCAAACTAACGCCAATCGCATAATCCATCGCATTTGTTGCGACATCGCCATTTACCCTTAAATTATTATTCATTGCTTCCAGCAACACTTGCGAAGTAACGATATTTGAAACAGCCGAAATATGTGCATTTGTACCGGCTAAACCTGAACCATCAACCTTTCCGTCCGCAAGGTCAGCGACCATTGCATCAATAACATCACCGCCTGTTATATTGGAGCCATAGGCATCTCGTGTACGACGAATCATTTCCGCCATTGTTTCACTTGCCTTGACTATTGTAGCTACATTATCACCTGTGACCACTGCTGTAATTGGATCAGGCATCAAGCTGGTATCCAGGCCGAAATTAAGTTCTGACAATACAATTGTCTTTGCATCTTCAATATTAGTAACGTTCAAACCACCGGTCATAGTACGCGCTACTTTTTCAATCATTGTCGAGAATGGATTGACATTCACTCGCTTCTGGGAAGGAGCTGAAGCAATTGATGTCATATCAAAATCTGGTGCCGCGCCTGTAACAAGGTCAGTACCACCAGAAGTCTCAACAATAAGCGGATAATCCTTACCTTTGGCTTTTACTGATACATTAAAATTTGCATTATCATTACTGGTTGTAGTAGCCAATACAGTGCCATCAGCACTTTTAATCACAACTGTCGCACCAATGATAGGGCCATCCCCTACACTACCAGACAAAATTATGTCGGCTATATCGCCAATACCAGCACTTCCACCGCCACAGGCGGTAATAAGTGTCATACATAAAAATACCAATAGGGCATTATAGATCTTGTAAAAAATAGTCATTGTAAAATTCTCACCTCAAGACGCCGGACATTTGGTTGTTGAGAGTAAGTCTGGTCGTTCGAGGCAAAATCTTCCTAGACGTGGTTCACTACCTTCCTAGACGTAGTTCACTTTTTAGAACAATAGGAAATTTTATTGTGACGTAGTTGACAAAAAGAAGGATTCTCAAACGGATCTTGCTTTGCGTTATCAACAAAAACTATTTTTGAAACAGGCGATAGAGCCTACATATACAGCAGTAAACTCTGACGAAATGAAGGGGTAATTCTAGATCCGAATGAACTACTACGCCGCAAGCGGCGGGGAAATAAACTCTCAGTGATTAACAGATATTCTGGGTGTGAATGGATAATCAAATCTAAACAAGGATTAGCTTTGAGTTACCCTATTTTTGAAATAGCGCGATAGATTCCACATGGGCAGTATGCGGAAACATATCCATAACCCCTGCCTTCACCAGGCTATATCCATATTTATTCACCAGCTCACCGGCATCCCTGGCCAGACTGCCCGGGTGACAGGAAACATAGACGATTTTCTCGGGATTCAAGCTGGCAACCAGATCAAGGACTTCTAGTGCGCCAGACCTTGGCGGATCCAGCAATACCTTGTCATATTGTTGTGCAGCCCATTCGGGTTTGCCTAATTCAGCATACAGGTCACTTACATAAAAATTCACATTCTCAATGTTATTACAGGCTGCATTCATTTCTGCCCTGCGGACCATTTTTAACTCGGCTTCCACCGCAACAACGCTGGCTGCATATCTTGCCAGTACAAGTGAAAAATTTCCTATACCGCAAAACAGATCCAGTACCCGGTCTGTTTTTTTCAGATCCAGCAGCTCCAGCGCCAGGTCGAGCATCTTCTGGTTAATCTCGGAATTAACCTGGGTAAAGTCTGTTGGCTCAAACCAGAGTTCCGTATCATGCGCATCCAGCCGGTAACTCAATGCAGGCCGTTGGGACTCTGAGCCATCCACACTGATATTAACATTGGCATGATCAGGCCAGATTAATTTCACACTGTCCGGCCCTGCAGGCTGTAGATAAAAATACAGTTTACGTTGCATGCAAAAGTCAGTTAATGCCTTCAGGTCCTTTTCAGAGAGTGGCTCCATATTTCTGAAGACCAGCCCGGTCGCCTTGTCTGCAACAGCTACTTCGATCTGTGCAATACGGTCATATGCTTCCATTGAGCCTATCAGGCCTGCCAGCTCATCTATGATGAGGCCAACAGAGGGATGCAACACTTCACACTGGTTAATATCAGCAAGAAAAGGATTGCGTTTCTCACGAAAGCCTACCAACACCCTCTCCTTTTTCCGCACATACTTTACACCAAGGCGTGCCTTGCGCCGATAACCCCAATGCGGGCCTGTTACGGGCGGCAAAATGGTTTCAGGTTGAACCTTTCCAATTCTGCTAAAGTTTTCTAGCAAGATATCCTGTTTTGCCAGTATCTGCTTTTCCGGATCAAGATGTTGAAGGCTACATCCGCCACAGGTTCCAAAATGTTTGCATTTAGCTTCGACACGATCAGGTGAGGCCGTCAGGACCTGTTCTACCTTTCCTTCATCATAACTCTTCCGCTTGCCTGTATAGACAAACATTACCTCTTCGCCCGGTAAGGCACCATCAATAAACACGGCCTTATCATCAATATGCGCCACCCCGCGACCATCATGGGCTAGCGAGTCAATTGTGGTTTTTACCGGTTCAGTGGGAAACTGCCTGGACCTTCTTCGACGTGAACGACCCATTACGAAATAAATAACTTAGTCATTACACAGAACCTGTTTATTTTGTAAAAAAAGTCAGGAAGGAAATACATCAGTAGAAAGATAGCGGTCACCTCGGTCACATATGATGGTAACGATCACGGCATTTTTCAGCTCACTCGATAGCTGCAATGCTGCCGCCACTGCACCACCTGAGGAAATACCGGCAAAGATCCCTTCCCTGGCCGCAAGCGCACGCGTGGTGTCTTCTGCATCCTGCTGCGTTACATCAATAATTCGATCAACACGGTCGGCATTATATATCTTCGGTAAATATTCCTCGGGCCAGCGACGTATCCCGGGAATAGAAGAACCTTCTACTGGCTGCACACCGATAATCTGTATGCTCTCATTCTTCTCTTTTAGAAAACGCGAAGTTCCCATGATCGTCCCGGTGGTGCCCATAGAACTTACAAAATGGGTAATTTTGCCTTTGGTATCTCTCCATATCTCCGGCCCGGTTCCTTCATAATGTGCTAATGGATTATCCTGATTGGAAAACTGGTCC
>DAOWEP010000056.1 GCA_030638455.1 Gammaproteobacteria bacterium | reverse complement strand
ATCCTTTGCAAATCAGGATGAGAAAAATTATGCATGTCCTGTGCTGGTTGGTCTGCTAGATAATATGGTTAAACATAGGGGGATTTTTGCCAAAAAGAAAACCCCGGGTGAATGGGCTGAACATTTTACTACATGGTTGAAAGTGGCAGGTTGGGTACAGGGAAGAACTTTGAGCAGTGAGGAATATCAGGTAGTCGAGGTATGGAAAGAGGTGATAACGGCTTTTGGTTCGCTGGATATCGTACAGGATGTCTTGACAAAAAAAGAGGCAATCCGTCTTTTAGATCGACTTACTATGGAGCGAATATTTCAGCCAGAAACTGAAGATGCGCCTGTTCAGGTAATAGGAATGCTGGAGGCCAGCGGCCTGTGTTTTGATCACGTCTGGATTATGGGCCTGCATGAAAATGCGTGGCCACCATCTCCACGGCCAACACCTTTTATACCTTTGCCCATTCAGCGTGCGCAGGATGTTCCAGGATCAAGCGCTGAGCGCGAACTCAGAATTGCAAGCCTTGTTATGCGCCGGCTTTTCAGATCAGGAAAAGAAGTAGTCGTCAGTTATCCAGAGTTCAGGGGAGAAGAGAAACTTAACTGTAGCCCCTTGCTTCTGGAGATACCTGAAATTGATCGTAGTGACCTTAATGTCTGGATTGGAAATACCTGGCGTGAACAAATTTTTCAAAGCCGTGTATTAGAAGAATTGGGTGAGGACCCGGCCCCGCCTGTGGTGGCTAAAGATTTTCGTGGGGGTAGCAGTGTTTTCAAGCTTCAGGCGGCCTGTCCTTTTCACGCATTTGCAGAGATCAGGTTGGGAGCCAGGCCATTGGAGGTTACCTCTATAGGTTTACAGCCTGTTACACGAGGCAAGCTGGCTCACAGGGTGCTTGAGTTGGTGTGGGGTCAACTTGATTCATTAGATGCTCTCAATAGCCTGGACGATAAGCAACTGCATTATCAAGTCGGGCAGTGTGTAGATTTAGTCTTGAGTAAAGAGGCAAAGAAACACCCTTATACCTTTACAGCTCGATTCCGAGTCCTGGAAGAAAATCGATTGACACAACTTGTTCTCGATTGGTTGAAGGTTGAGAAGGGACGTGCGCCATTTTACGTAAAAGGAAGGGAGGAGGAGTTTAATGTAATGGTCGGAGGAGTAAATGTCCGACTTATTATAGATAGGATAGATGAGTTGTCAGATGGTAGTTACTTATTGGTTGATTATAAGACGGGAAAGGTGTCACCAGGAACGTGGTTTGGTGAGCGTCCTGAAGAACCACAGTTGCCCCTTTACGCTACTGTAGTTGGAAATAATATTGGAGGCGTCTCATTTGGTTCCTTGAGGCCAGGTGATATAGGATTTAATGGGGTTACCAGGGAGTCAGGGGTTCTGCCTTCGGTTAAAGGGTTTGATGAATGGAGTTATACGAAAGAAAAAGGCGGTTGGAGCCAGGTACTAAATGAATGGCAACAAATATTGCAGGATCTTGGTGCTGATTTTTGCAAAGGCAATGCTGAGGTGGACCCTAAAAAAGTCCCAAACACATGTCAATATTGTGGGTTGCAGTCTCTTTGCAGGATCCATGAACAGTCTCTTCTTAGTGAGATAAAGGAAGATTAACGTGAGCAAAACATCATCCAGAAAAGTTGTAGCTGATCAGTCTGCACGAGAACAGGCGCTGGATGCAGATCAGTCCTTTATCATCCAGGCACCGGCGGGTTCAGGTAAGACAGGGCTGATTGTTCAGCGCTATCTTGTTCTGCTTGCGCGTGTGAAAGAGCCCGAGGAAATTATTGCCATCACGTTTACGCGTAAGGCCGCTGGTGAAATGCGTGGACGTATCATTGAGGCGTTACGTAGCGCACAGACTGAGATAGCACCGGATAATGAGCATGAATATCATACCTGGAGTCTGGCAAAGCAAGCACTTGAACAGGATAGTGCCTGTGGTTGGCGCTTACTGGAGCAACCAGGAAGGCTGCGTATTCAGACTATTGATTCCCTGTGTGCCATGCTTGCCCGTCAGATGCCAATGTTATCTGACTTTGGGGCAACCCCCGAAATAACAGACAAGCCGGATGATCTGTATCAGGCAGCTGCTGTGAATACCATAGCCGAGCTGGAAACTGGAGAAGGATGGTCAGACGCGGTTGCCCATCTTGTTGCCCATCTTGATAATCGACTGGATCGCCTTCAAGGTCTTCTCGTTACTATGTTGGCGCGACGTGACCAATGGATTCGCCATGTGGCCGATCCTGAGCACCCACGCCTTGAGCGAACCAATCTGGAGTCTGCACTAAATCGTGCAATTGAAGGTATGCTCAATGAGCTTGCTCGTTCTGTACCGGATGGTATTGAAGCCAACTTGATTCCTCTGGCAAATTATTCAGCGGATCATCTGGCTGATGGTTTATCTGAAATTACTGTATTACAGGGCATCAAATCATTTCCTGAAGGTGACTTGAGTGGGCTGAAGGTCTGGGTAGCGATTGCCGAGTTGCTATTAACTAAAGAGGGAGGATGGCGTAAGACGGTTAATGCAAAACAAGGCTTCCCACCAGTGAGTAAGGCAAGTAATGCTGAGGAAAAGGCGCTCTTTAGTGAGAAGAAAAAGGATATGGTTGCATTGCTTGAACAAGTTGTTGATGAAGAGATTTTTCGTATGGCACTGAAAGGTGTCAAGGAACTTTCAGATGTGCAATACAGTGAAGGTGACTGGGAAACACTTGGGGCGCTATTTGAACTGTTACGCCTCTCGGCAGCCCAGTTGGAAGTGGTTTTCAGGGAAAAGGGCCAGGTGGATTATGCAGGAATGTCGCAAGCGGCCGCACGTGCCCTGGGGACACCTGAAGAACCAACTGATCTTGCGCTGGCACTGGATTACCGCATAAATCATTTGTTGGTGGATGAGTTTCAGGATACTTCATTTAATCAGTATACGTTACTGGAACGTCTGACAGCAGGCTGGGTGCCGGGGGATGGGCGTACATTGCTCCTGGTGGGTGATCCCATGCAGTCAATTTATCGCTTTAGAGAAGCGGAAGTAGGACTGTTTCTGGAAGCCAGGACGCAAGGGCCTGGGCAGCTCAAGCTAATGCCACTTCAGCTAGAGGTAAACTTCCGTTCCCAGCAAGGCGTGGTTGACTGGATAAATCAAAATTTCCCATCGGTGCTTGCTAAGCAGGATAATATTGTATCAGGTGCGGTCCAGTATGCGGCCTCAAAAGCCTATCATGAAAAACTGTCAGGATCTGCGGTTACTGTTCACCCGTTTATAGGGCGAGATGACCATGCAGAGGCAGGAAAAGTACTGGCGCTGATTCAAGAAGCAAAAGCGGCGCATCCCGATGGTGCTGCTGCAGTTCTGGTGCGTGGGAGAACGCATCTGGTAGAGATAATCAAACAATTGAATATCGCAGGTATCAGGTTCCGTGCAGTAGAGATTGAATCACTTTCCAGTCGTCCTGTGATACAGGATTTGCTTGCGTTGACACGTTGCCTGTTACATACGGCAGATCGGGTGGCATGGTTATCTGTGTTGCGGGCACCATGGTGCGGGATGACGCTTGCAGATTTGCATACATTGGTATCCGATGAAAAACACATGACTGTTCCTGATTTGTTGCGGGATGAAAAAAGGCGTGAGCGTCTTAGTCAAGACGGAAGGCGTCGACTGGAAACCCTATGGTTTATATTAAATGAGGCATTGGGTAGCCGTTTGCAGAAAACTCTTCGGCAAACAGTAGAAGGCGTCTGGCTGGCAATCGGAGGGCCTGCAACCGTTGAGAGTGAGACTGATCTTGAAGATGCAGAAGTATATTTCCAGTTGTTGGATGAACTGGACGATGCGCGGGATCTTTTAGACCTTGCAGAGCTGGAAAACAGGGTTACTAAACTATTTGCCCTGCCAGATGTTAATGCAGATGAATCTCTTCAGATCATGACCTTGCATAAGTCGAAAGGCCTTGAATTCGATACAGTTATCATTCCGGGGCTGGGGCGTTCACCCAGGAGTGCTGATTCCCAGCTTTTGTACTGGATGGAGCGTCCGCTTGAGTTCGGGGGTAGTGATTTGTTGCTTGCGCCAATTAAAAAATATGAAGAGGATAAAAACCCGATTGTCTCTTTTCTTCAGAAAATGGAAAAGGAGAAATCTCGATATGAATTTGGGCGTATTCTGTATGTGGGTGCAACACGTGCAAAGAAGCATCTTCACTTGTTGGGTCACGTAAATACCAGGAAAAATTCTAAAAGCAAAGAGTTTGAGATCGGTGCTCCACCAAAAGATACATTGTTGGCCTCACTCTGGCCTGTGGTAAAGGATGATTTTGCAATGGCATTTACTCATTGGCAAGCGCCAGATGAAATACCTGGATCAGAAGTTTCTAGATCACCCGCAGCCATCAGGCGTGTACCGCAGGGGTGGAGCGTACCTTCTCCTCCGTACGAAGTATCAATCAAGAATTCAGGTTCAGAAATATTTCAGGCAGAACAGGTAGAATTTAGCTGGGCTGGCGAGAATGCCAGGTTTATTGGGACGGTCGTTCATAGACTATTGCAGGAAATTGGAAGGAGGGGTGTTGAGGCCGTTGAATCTGCGGAGCTGGAACGCCTTGGCAAGATGGGTCGTTATATGCTCGCGCAATTGGGAATGCCCAGGAACTATCTTGATCAGGGCGTTAAGAGGGTGAATGATTCGCTCAAGGCCGCAGTTGATAGTCCGCGCGGTCGCTGGATGCTAAGTTCTGTGCATACCGAAATAAAATCGGAGTATCCATTAACTGCGGTTCAGGCAGGACGAGCACGTAGAATGGTGCTGGACAGGACCTTTGTTGATGATCTTGGTACACGCTGGATTATTGATTACAAAACCGGTATGCATACGGGAGCAGGTGTTTCAGAGTTTCTTGATAGTGAACAAGAGAGATATAGACCGCAACTGGAAGGGTATGCCAGGGCCATGAAGGTATTGGATGCGCGTCCTATCCAGTTAGGGCTTTATTTTCCATTGCTCGATGGATGGCGTGAATGGGGGTTTATTGAAGAGCGTCATCCGGTTGATGAATAATAAGCAGCTTTAACCTCGGTCTTCTGTCTCCTGTATTAACCAGACAGGAAAAGTGATTTAGCGTTCCAGATACTGCAGCTTGTTCGGTACCCCTTCCCATTCCTTTGCGTCTGGCGGTGAATCTTTTATTTCGGTAATTACTGGCCAGATTTCGGATAGCTCCCGGTTAAGCTCCAGAAACTGCATCTGATCCTCAGGCAGGTCGTCCTCGGCAAAGATGGCATCAATCGGGCATTCTGGTTCACATAGGCTGCAATCAATACATTCTTCTGGGTCAATGACCAGAAAGTTTGGGCCCTCATGAAAACAGTCGACCGGGCATACCTCAACGCAATCTGTATGTTTACATTTAATGCAATCTTCAGTAACGATATAGGTCATAATCTTTCCCGTTTTATATAATTGACACCATAGGAAATTATAATCTTAATGTTATTGTAGTTTATATATAAAATGCAACAATATTATAAGCAAATATTTTATTTATGCTTATTAATATTGCCTTATCAGGACAAAGAGTAATGCAGTGTAGATATTAATGAGGCCGAAAAGGTGTTTATAGATTTAATTACCTAGTGATTCTGCAGGTACAACCTGATTTCGGCCATTTTCCTTCGCATGGTATAGGGCCTTGTCCGCTCTCGCTATTAATTCTTCAGGTTTTGTATCACGGCCTGGTGTAATCGTAGCGCATCCCAGACTGATCGTTACGGTTGATTTCACCTTGGAACCTTCGTGTGGTATTTGGAGTTCTTCTACGGCAGACCTCAGTTTTTCACCTATTAATAAAGCGCCATTAGTATCAGTAAGTGGCAGAATAAAGGAAAATTCCTCTCCACCATAACGTGCGGCAAGGTCAGCCGGCCTCCGGGCAACCCCTCCTATGGCATTTGCGACTTGCTTCAGGCAGTCGTCACCACCTTGATGGCCATAGGTGTCATTAAAAGGCTTAAAGAAATCTATGTCAATCATAATAAGGGAAAGTTCAGTCTGCTCACGTATGGCACGATTCAGTTCATTGTCTAGCGTTTCATCAAAGCTTCTTCTGTTTGCCAGCTCGGTCAGCCCATCAATTGAAGATAACCTCTGGAGTTCTGCATTGCTTGCTTCGAGCTGATTTTGCATTTCCTTTAGTGCAAGGAATGTTGCATCTCGTTCAATTTTCATTAGGTAATGCTTGGAATGAGATCTTATACGCGCAATCAGTTCGATTTTGGCCGGGAGCTTCACCAGGTAGTCATTTGCCCCATTGGAAAAGGCGTCACTCTTGATTTCCGGGTCTTCCTTGGAGGATAAAACAATAATGGGTATATCACTGGTGTCAGTGTTGGCACGGAAGAATCTTACCAGGGTCATTCCATCAACATCAGGCATCACCAGGTCTTGCAAGATGATCGTAGCGTGGATTTCTGTGGCCTTTTCGATTGCATCTGCCGGATCCGGGCAGTAATGAAAGGCAATATCGTTTTCAGTTTCAAGCATTTTCCTTATGCCTTCAGCTATTATTGCCTGATCATCCACAAGAAGCACTATAATGTTCTTTTTTTCTGATGGTGCTTCGTCAGCTTGAAGGTTTTCCGGACTCATTATGCCTTCCCTTGTTTCTTTCTTAATCGGACTGCCGGTATCCTCAGTAGTTCTAGTAGTTTTCCGGAAATTTCATCTAGAGGAAGAATTTCGCTAGCAGCATTTTCTTCTACGGCCGCCTTTGGCATTCCATATACAGCACAGGTTTCTTCATTCTGGGCAATCGTATGCATCCCTTTAGTTTTTATGGAAAGAAGTCCTTCAGCTCCATCCCTTCCCATGCCGGTAAGCAATATCCCAATAATAGTGGTTGGCCAGTATTCAGCAGCGGTTTTAAAGAATACATCTGCAGAAGGGCGGTAGGCATAGTCTACAGGGTCTTCTGTGTATAGCAGGGTTCCACTTTTGTTAAGAATTAAATGATCGGCGGTACCAGCTATCAATACACTTCCAGGTTCGGGCTGGTCCCCATTTTTTGCAATACGAACGTTTAATGATGTTTGTTCATTCAGCCATTTCGCCATACCGGTTGAAAAAGCCTTATCTACATGCTGGATAATTACAATGGCAGCATTAATGTCTGCGGGTAGTTCGGAAAGAATCTGTGCCAATGCTGCAGGTCCGCCGGTTGAAGACCCGATGGCAATCAGAGGAACATGTTTATGATTGCCGAATTTAGGAACTGCTTCCGTCTTTTTATGATGAGTCGGTTTTTTGTCTGCTGAAAGTCTTCCGATGATGTCAATTTTATGATGCAGAGCGTTAATTGCTTCGATTTTATCTTTTTCATTAAGTGTTGGTGTGTTGATAACATCCATTGCACCTGCACCCATGGCATCAAAGACCATTGCGTAATTATCTTCTTTAGATACAGTTACAATCAGGATCGGACAGGGGCTGTTTTCCATGATTTCCCGGGTTGCCTCGACGCCATTCATTACCGGCATTATAAGATCCATAAGGATAATATCAGGCGTATCATCCTTGCATTTATGGACGGCCTCCAGGCCATCAATGGCAGTCCAGATTACCTTATGTTTGTCCTCAAGGGTAACAATGTGCTCCAGAATCCGGGTGCTGATTAGATCGTCGTTTACTATCGCGATTCTCATTAGTCAGCTTCCCCTATTAAATCGATTACCGCATCGATCAGACTTTCATCATGGAAGCTTCCCTTGGTAAGGTAGTAATCGGCACCGGCATCAAGACCAAGTTCCCTGTCTTCCTGACGATCCTTGTATGAGACGATCATTACCGGAATTGATTTAAGGTTCGGGTCATTTTTAATCATGCTAACAAATTCAATGCCATTCATTCTTGGCATATCAACATCACTGATCACCAGATCATATTCTCCTGTTCGTACGGTATTCCAGCCATCCATGCCGTCAACGGCTATTTCAACCTGGTAGCCTTTTGATTCAAGCAGTTTTCTTTCGACTTCACGTACAGTGAGGGAGTCATCAACGATTAACACACGTTTCTTGGGAGAACCATTTCCGTCCGTATTAGTACCAGCGCCAGAGCTTTTGATTTTATGCAGACGTTTGTTCGTCACGAGTTCTTCTATCGATATTAACATGTCATCAACATCAATAATCAGGACAGGTTCTCCATCTTCCGTTATTGAAGCGGAGCTGATGTCCTTGATTTTTCCAAGCCGGGGATCAAGTGCATGTACAACCAGATTGTGCTCACCAAAAAACTGATTTATTACCAGACCGTATCGTTTCTGTCTGTCGCCTATTATGACCACCTCGTATGTATCAGACTTGTTGGTTACTTGCTCAGTGCCTAATATTTGTGAGGCATCAACAAGGCCTATGTGTTGTCCCTGAACAGTAAAATATTGCAGGTTTTCCAGAGTATCAACTTCGTTTTTGTTGAGCTTGATAATGTTATCTATTCTTGCCAGAGGAAAGGCATATGCTTCGCCTGATATCTCTACCATCAGGCAGCGGATGACTGACAGGGTTAATGGTAATTGCAGGTGTATTCTTAATCCATTGCCCAGTTTGGAGGTGGATCTGATCTGTCCATGTACTTCCTGTATGGTTGTGTGTACTACATCAAGGCCAACACCGCGGCCAGAAATTTCGGTTACTTCATCACGTGTTGAGAAGCCGGGAAGAAAAAGAAAATCAAGTAGCTCCGATTCAGAAAGGTTTCTGGCCATTTCCTCTGTTACCATTCCTTTGTCAACAATCTTCTTCCTGAGTTTGTCCTGGTCAACTCCTCGGCCATCGTCAGAAACTACAATAGACAACATGCCTGCATTATGGAATGCCTCAAGGTGGATCGTTCCATTTTCAGGTTTTCCTGCATTTATTCGTTCTTCAGGTAATTCAATTCCATGGTCCACCGCATTTCGTAATATATGGTTTAACGGGGCCTCGATTTTTTGCAGAATATCACGGTCTACCTGTGTATCTTCACCGGTAATCTTGAAGTCAATTTTCTTGTTCAGAGAACGTGATACATCACGTATCATCCTCTGGAACCCCTGTATACCTTCCTTGAAGGGGCGCATTCTGCTGGATATCACCTCATAATTCAGGCGGTCAGCAAGTACTTCTGTTCGGCGATCAAAATCATCCAGTTCTGACAGGCTATTTGTTATTGATTGCCCGCAAGTATCCGACTTGTGTAGTGCCTCTGTTATCAAGGCCCTGGATGCGTCATCCGTATCATTACTCGCTTCCATATTGATGCGCAATTTTTCAATCGTGGCAAAAATTTCTGTCTGCTGCTTTTTAATCGAAAGTATTGTATTTGAATAAGTATTAATCCAGCCTGAAGCCACCATAAATTCGCCGGACAGGCCTATCAGTCGGTTAATTCGTTCTGCACTGACTCGCACAGTGCTGTTAGTCAAGTTGTTTGAAGCTACAGGCTTGTCAGTATTATTGGGGGCTATTGCAGCTTCCTTCCAGATTTTCACTTTTTCAGTTTCACTGTTAGAGAGTGAGCGTGATTGTGTTGTGATGATTTCACCGTCGACAACTTGCCTGATTGAAACAAGAAGTTCCTCAAGCTCCACACGATTTTGGTCAGGCCATACAAGATGTTCTTCTGCGTTTAATAATGAAATCTGATTCAGCATGTCAACGCCTGCCAGAAGGATGTCTATGTGAGCAGGCTCCAGTGTGATGCTCCCGTTTTGTGCGGCGGTAAAGCCATCTTCCATAATGTGGGCCAGTGCAACAGCAGCATTTACGCCTACCATCCTGGCAGCACCCTTGATGGAGTGTGCGGCTCTCATCAGGGATTCAAGTTTTTCTGCATCTGCAGGGTTGTCTTCCAGTTCAAGTAATGCGGTATTCAGGGTTTCTGAATTTGTTTCTACCTCAACCTTGAACAGATCCAGCATTGATTCATCTACTGAAGTCGTAGGTTGTACCTCCGGAATACCCTTTGTTTCTGGAGCGCCTGATTTGTTTTCAGTGGACTCTTTGGGTACAGGTGTTTCTTCCTTTTTGTTTGATAAAGCAGTGGAAATGACAGAGTTTATTTTTTCTATTTCTTTATTGTGATCGTTTTCCCAATTGTTTAATTCAGCGTCTGACGCCCTTGTCATAGAGTAAAGATAGTCAGTGCCGCTCAGTATTGCTTCTGTGGTTGCAGAGTCAAACGTAATCTTTCCCTGTTGGACTGTGGTCAGGATGTCCTTTATTGTTTTTGCCATGTCTATGGCAGGATTCAGCTTAACCATTCTGGCAGCACCCATAATAGAGTGGGCAGCTTTTACTAGTGGTTTGATTGCTTCCTGATCTCCATTTCTGTCACTAGCATTTACCAATCCGTCCTTGATGGTGGTGCAATGTGTTTCCACTTCAATTCTGAATAGGTCAAGCATTGGGTTTTTTGCAGAGTCGGTCATGATACTTTCCTGCTGAATGCATGAAGTAACAGGTCCTCGTCTATACAACCAACATGTTTGTCTTTATATTCTATTACTCCAGTAATATAACTTGAGGATGCCTTGGATATGGTAGATGGCGGAGGCTTGATTTTATCAGGGGAAAAATGATGTATTCCCAGTATTTCATTTACGGGAAATACAAATCGTTCCGAATCTCTCTCAATCATGATAATCCGTTCTGGCTCTTTTATTTTCTTGTTGCTGTTATCCTTCATTATTGATTTATCAATATCAAACAGGTGCCCCATAGAAACGCACAGGTATAGCTCTCCTCGAATACTGGTTATTCCTCTCAGTACGCGGCTTCTTCTGTGAGGGAGTGAATGAATATGCCGCATTTCGGTGATTTCTTTCAGCACCTCTGTTTTTAATGCATACCATTCATCACCGTTACGGAAGATGATTACAGAAACTGAAGTAAGGAGAGATGCGTCCTTTTTCTGTTTTAGTACTTTAGTCCATTCATTCGAATAGCCATCAGGGGGCTTCCTGTCGAGTAGTTTTCTACCAGAACTAGAATAAACAGGACAATTTTGACAATGAGTCACCTCATCCAGTTTTGAGCATTTTGGGGTCTCGGTTCCCCAGATACCGATGCGGTTCCAGCAGTCATCTATAGTGATGTCGTTTTCTTGTTTCATTTTCTTCCAGTTCTCAACAGGTTTAGTTGTTCCCTGCTATTTCAGCTTTGTGAGCTCTTTTTCGCATTCGGTCAGCACCGGTTAAGTCTCCTGATTGTTCCAGTAACAGGGAGAGGTGAATCAGTGCCTCATGACGCTTTGGATCGAGATAAATGGATTTGCGTAAATATTGCTCAGCGATACCTATCTCTTCCGATGCAATTGCGATCAGCCCCAATAAAAAATAACCTTGAGCATCATTTTTATTGTTCTTTAGATGCCGGATGCAAATTTCCTTTGCCTCGTTCAGTTTCCCTGTGTCTGCAAGTTTTCTGGCATTGTCCAGTACGTCGCCAGTGATAATATTTGATTCGGGTTTATTATTGACTGTTACGGCAGTGCTTTTTTTGTGTCCCTTGTGATGAATGCCAGGGCTTTTTTTAGTAGGTATGATTTTGTTCGGACTTTTCCTGATTTTTATTGCTTTTGACGGTGTTGGTTCTTTGGGATTAAATTTTAAAGGTTCAGTCTTTACTGCATGTAGATAGGGTTCCTTGATAAAGGAAAATGATTTTCTATATTCTGAGCTAGTGAATATTCTTTCGGGTACCGATGAGGTCTCGGCGTGACCAACAAACAGTATGCCTTTATCCTTTAGTAGTTGTTCAATGATGTCATACGTCTTTGCCTTGTTATGGTTGTCAAAGTAGATCAGCATATTGCGACAGAATACAACATCGTATTTGTCTGCAAATAAGTTGATATCCATCTTCAGAATGTTTCCATGATGAAAGTTGACCATGCTTCGAACCAGATCGGATATGATGTATTCATCACCGTATTTTGAGAAATATTTCTCAATAATGTTAATGTCCTGTTTTCCTCTGAATGAGTTTTCCCCATATATGCCAGTCCTGGCGATTGCCAGTGCTCTTGTGCTGACATCAATGGCGTCTATGCTGAATTGATTTTCTGTTAGCCCGCATTCCAGTAGTGTAATGGCAATTGAATAGGGTTCTTCTCCTGTTGATGAAGGCATGCTGAAAATTCTTAATGGTGGATTGAATGAGCCTGACATCATGAGTTTTTTTATGTGTCTGGAAAGTACCGGAAAGGGCTTGTCATCTCTAAAAAACCAGGTCTCAGTAACGACAATTTCCTCAATCAATGATTTGATTTCGAGTTCATTTGTCAATAGATAGCTTAGGTAGTCTTCATAGCTTTCCAGATTATTGTTAGTTCGCATCCGTCTCTGGATAGCCCCGACAAGCGCAGACGTACCAATTGAACCTATATCCAGTCCAATAGCATCTTTTAGTGTATCCTTGATCTTGTCTAGCGGCATATTCAGGTATTAATAAATGTTGTAAATTGACTTTGGGTTAATCCAGTCTTTTATCCAGATATAGCTTCCAGCGATTCTTCTGCAGTCAGGAACAGTTTTCCCAATACGTCTTTAGGAAGAATCAGGTTTGTATCTACAAGTTGCACCAGTCCATATTCATCATTAGTGATGCCGCGCAGAAAAGGCGCGCGATCAATATTAATTCCCGTGGTTTCGAAATCGTTCAGATCCATATTGATGGATTCTGTGGTTTTTTCGGCGATAAGCCCGAGTATATGTTGTTCGCCGTTATCCATTTTGAACTCAATCATCATGATTCTTGTGCTCATCATTTCCTTGCAAGGGCTGTCTGTGTATAGCTTGCAGAGGTCTATAACCGGTGTGGGATTCCCTCGGTAGTCAAATACGCCCGCAACATAGTTTTCTGTCAATGGGAGTTTATTGAGATTTACCATGGGTATAATCTCAACAATTGAATTCGCCTGTATCGCGTATCTTTCCTTGCCAATATGAAATGTAATTAACAGCATGGCGTAATTATCTATTTATTGTGAATTTTGACACACCCTGCTGCAGGATTTGTGCGGCATCTTTCATTTGAGAAATAGACTGACTGGATTGATGCAGGGACTCCGCTGTCTGGTGAGCGGTTTCATTCAGCTGTGTCATGCTTTCGTTAATCTGTTCACTGCCTTCGGCCTGGAACTGCATGCCGTGTAGTACCGTCTCAAAGCGTGGAATCAGGGTCTGTACCTGCTCAATGATGTTTCCCAGTTGTCCGCCTACCTGGGATACTTCTCCT
>DAOWEP010000071.1 GCA_030638455.1 Gammaproteobacteria bacterium | reverse complement strand
GTTTCGCGGTAAGGCGCAGTGCGAAGGCAATGGCTAGTCCTTGTCAAGCACTGCAACGCCATTGCGGGACACCACAGGAATGCCCGAAGGGTTGGACTGTCAACGTCCATAGCCGCGTTGCGCCTCTTGCAAAGGACTACGGCCATTCGCTACGAGACGCGCCTTGCTATGAACGTTGACAGATCAACTGAATTCCAAGATATCACCTTGAAAGAGTACTTAGGCTGGACTTTTACCGACAAGATCAGGCCCTGATCATCCCAGTGGTAAGCAGATTGCGGTGTCATCTGGTTACTTTACACAGTTACTTCACATTCGCCGGAAGGCTTTCTTCTAAAACAAATTAAGCATGGTCCTTTGCAGGTGAGGAATGGCCATGACGATCAACTGGAGCACGATGATTGCGAGTAAAGGTGAAAGATCCAGTCCTGAAATAGGCGGTAAAAGACGACGTACAGGGCGCATAACAGGCTCGGTGAGTTGGTAAAGTAATATAATGATCGGGTTGCTTGCGCCGGGCTGAATCCAGCTAAAAATTACCTGAACAAAAATACCTATAATATAAATGTACAGGGCGAGGCTGATTAATCCGGTTACAGATATCAGGATCAGGGCACCTATGTGGATACCAGAACCCATCAGCAGAAAAGTCAGCAGTTGTTCTATAAATTTTAAACCTAACAGCAAGACAATAGCAGACATATCGATGCCGGCGACACCGGGGATAAAGCGACGTAATGGCTTCAGGGCTGGTGATGTAATCTTTACCAGGAACTGTGAAACAGGGTTATGAAAGTCTGCACGAACGATTTGTAACATGAAGCGGAGCATGACCATCAGGATATAAAAACCGAAGATCACATTGATCAGGAATACCCCTGCTTCTGTAAAGTAACTGTTCATGTATTTTTTCCTATCAACTCGGCCAGCTCACGGGATCTTTCGCAGGCGGCCTTGAGTGCCTGATCAAAGAGCTCACGAAATTTGCCGTTTTCAAAAACTTCTAGCGCCTTTTCCGTGGTGCCACCCGGAGAAGTAACACGTTCACGTAATATAGCTGCATTATCGGTACTTTCCAGCGCCATTTTGGCCGCGCCAAAGGCCGTCTGCAAAGTCAATAATCGTGCAGTTTCGCCAGGTAGCCCTAGCTCAAGACCCGCGTGCTCCATCGCCTCCATTACCAAAAAGAAGTAAGCGGGGCCACTACCGGAGAGCGCGGTTACTGCATCTAGTTGGCTCTCATCTTCAAGCCACAGGGTAAGGCCTACTGCACGTAGTATGGTCTCGGCAAGTTCACGCTGTTCCTCTGTAACAGCGGCATTGGCAATCATTGCGGTTGCCCCACTTTGAACCATCGCAGGGGTATTCGGCATGCTACGGACAATAGCAATGTTGCCGCCCAGCCACCGATTTATATCAGGTTCACGTACACCTGCAGCAATAGAAATTACCAGGGGTTTTTGTTGCTGTACCGTATTTGATAGCTCGGTAGCTACCTGGTGCAGGGCCTGTGGCTTGATGGCCAGCACTAGTACATCTGCCTCCATAGCGACACTGATGTTGTCTTCGCTGCTGTGTATTGCAAACTGGCTGCGTATTGCTTCACGTCTTGCGGAATCAGTATCAGCAGCCCGAATGCAATCCGGGCTCCAGCCATCTGTAATAAGTCCACCGATCAGGCTGCTGGCCATATTGCCGGCACCTATAAATCCAATGATAGGAGTTTTCATAATGATAATTTTAATGACTTTTAAACGTATTAAAGAGTACTAGTACTCTATCAAGGTAACAACAGACAACGTCTATCTCAAGGTACTATCTCAAGTATTATAAATCCCGATGCCAGTAGAGCAAATGCAGCAGATTAACTGCGGTTATTGGTCATCAGGTCATTGTTTATCAAGTAATGGGAGGTCTTGTACCAAATAATGCTGTGCCAATCCGGATGATTGTAGCACCTTCAGCGATAGCCGCTTCCATGTCATTACTCATACCCATTGAAAGTGTATCCAGTCCCATGCCATTTTTATTCAACTCTTCAAATGCCAGCCTCAATTGCTTGAATGGTAGTCGCTGTTTCTCAAAGTTCTGGCTTCGTGCGGGTATGGTCATGAGGCCCCTTAACTTTAAACGAGGTAGTGACATTACATTTTTGGCTAGTTCTGGTAACTCAGGGATAGTAATGCCGGATTTGCTGGGTTCGCCATCGATATTCACCTGCAAACAGACATTTAATACCGGCATATTTTCGGGCCGTTGGTTATTGAGTCGTTGGGCAATCTTGTCTCGGTCAACAGTATGCACCCAACTGAAATTTTCGGCGATATCCTTCGTTTTATTGGATTGAATTGGGCCAATAAAATGCCACTGGACGCCCCTAACAGAGGTGAGGTCAGCTAGTTGACTAATCTTGGGTAGGGCCTCCTGGAGATAGCTTTCCCCAATATACAACTGCCCTGCATTGATCAGAGCGCGAATTTTCTCGGCAGAATGGGTCTTACTTACCGCAAGTAAGTGCACTGATCCAGGGGTTCTTGAGTAGCGCTGTTCTGCATCTGCAATATGTGCTCGTAATTGTTGAAATCGTTGGTCTGGATTTTCCATAGTAGTAATGAGGGTGGTTACAGGTCTGTAGTGGCCTGTAATCTTAATAACCCTAGTTATTTCAATAAATAATAGCGATAAAGTTTTTTTAAAATCATGCCGATAAGACAGGAACCGGGTCTATGCTTGTAGTAACGATCCGATTATTTATTCAACACTAATAGCTACAATATAAAATTATAAAAATAAGGTGCCAGTATAACCTTTTTGAGAGCTAAGGAGACCGCATGGATATTGCCGAATTACTGGCTTTTTCAGTAAAAAATAAAGCTTCCGACCTGCATTTATCTGCTGATCTTCCACCCATGATCCGGGTGGACGGGGATATCAGGCGAATCAATGTTCCACCGATGGATCATAAAACGGTTCATGGTTTGATCTACGATATCATGAGCGATAAGCAGCGCAAGGACTTTGAAGAATTCTATGAAACGGATTTTTCATTTGAGCTTCCAGGTCTGGCCCGGTTCCGTGTTAATGCCTTTAATCAGAACCGGGGTTCAGCAGCTGTTTTTCGTACCATTCCATCAGATATTCTGACATTGGAGAATCTGGGCTGTCCGGATACTTTTCGTGACATTGCAGATAATCAAAGAGGGTTAGTACTGGTGACGGGGCCGACGGGTTCCGGTAAGTCCACCACACTTGCAGCCATGATTAACTATCTGAATGAGAAAGAGTTTGGGCATATTCTAACGATCGAGGATCCGATTGAGTTTGTCCATCAAAGTAAAAAATGTCTGATCAACCAGCGTGAAGTGCATCGAGATACACTCGGGTTTAGTGAAGCCCTGCGTTCTGCACTACGTGAAGACCCCGATATTATTCTGGTAGGTGAGATGCGAGACCTGGAGACCATTCGTCTTGCATTAACTGCAGCAGAAACAGGTCACCTGGTGTTTGGTACCCTGCATACGACATCAGCTGCGAAAACTATTGACCGTGTGATTGACGTATTCCCGGCGGGTGAAAAGGGTATGGTCAGGTCCATGTTGTCAGAATCCTTGCGTGCCGTAATTTCACAGACACTGATGAAGAAGATTGGTGGAGGTAGAACAGCAGGGTGGGAAATTATGACAGGCACGCCAGCTATTCGTAACCTGATTCGTGAAGATAAGGTTGCACAAATGTATTCCGCAATCCAGACAGGGCAAAATGTCGGTATGCAAACACTGGATCAACATATGCAGGCACTGGTTTCTCAGGGTTTGATTACCAAGCAGGATGCAAGGATGAGGGCGGTCAACAAGGATCTGTTCTAAACAGAACTTTCAGGGGTGAGAAGATAAAATGGATATAACACCACTGCTGAACATTATGGTGACTAAAAAGGCTTCTGACCTTTTTATTACTACTGGTATTCCTCCTTCAATCAAGATCAATGGCAAGATTACAGCCCTTTCCGATATACGTCTGACGCCTGAAGAAACCCGCCAAACGGTTTACCAGGTCATGAGCGAAGAACAGCGTGAGGAGTTTGCTCGTAACCATGAGTGCAACTTTGCTATCAGTGCGGGCGGAATAGGTAGATTTCGTGTCAGCGCATTTATTCAACGAAATAATGCCGGCATGATACTGCGCCGTATTGAGACGGTGATCCCAAGCATTGATGAGTTGGGGTTGCCATCATCTGTCAAGAATCTTGCGATGGTAAAACGCGGGCTGATTATATTTGTAGGTGCGACAGGTGTAGGCAAGTCTACTTCACTGGCTGCCATGGTGGGTTACCGGAATAAGCATTGTTCCGGGCATATTGTCTCTATTGAAGATCCGATTGAGTTTATCCATCAACATGCAGGGTGTATTGTTACTCAGCGAGAAGTGGGTATTGATACGGAAAGTTATGAGGTTGCACTAAAAAATACATTGCGTCAGGCACCGGATGTTATTCTGATTGGTGAGGTTCGTGCCAGAGAGATCATGGAGCATGCGATAGCTTTCGCTGAAACAGGACATTTATGTTTGACGACGCTACATGCCAATAATGCTAATCAGGCACTGGATCGAATTATTAATTTCTTTCCTGAAGATCGTCGTGACCAGTTATTACTGGATTTGTCATTGAATCTAAAAGCAGTTATTGCGCAACAACTGATCCCGACCAGGGACGGGAAGTCTAGACGTATTGTAGTGGAGATCTTATTAAATACACCATTGGCTGCAGAGCTTATTCGTAAGGGTGAGGTATCAAAGCTTAAGGATTTAATGAAGCAATCCACGCAGCAGGGTATGAGAACCTTCGATCAGGCGTTGTATCAACTATATAACGAGGAGGAGATCACCCAGGAAGATGCGCTTCAATATGCAGACTCTGAGAATGAGGTGCGTTTGATGATCAAGTTGGGTAAAGGTTATCCCGACGAGGGTCTGCATGAGATGGATGGAGTAGAATTACTGGAAGACGAGATACTTAGACGCTAGTACTCCGTCAAGCTAGTATTGATGGAGTACTGTACGTTCAGGTTGCGAATATGCTGGTAGCATCAAACACTGGGCCATCAACACAGACCCGCTTCATTGCTGGGCCCTGATCCGTTTGCACCTCCACCACGCAACCCGCGCATCCCCCAACAGCACAGGCCATAAATTCTTCCAGTGATACCTGGCAGGGAAGATTAAACTCACTCGCTAATTTGGCTACTGCCTCAAGCATTGGGTGGGGGCCGCAGGAAAAAACCTCTACTTCTTTTAAACTGCTTTCATCCAGGCTTTCTAGCCAATAACGTGCGAGGTCTGTTACATAGCCCTCGTAACAACCCGCAAAGCCCTGTTGGCTGGCCAGTCGTCCGGGAATATTCCAGTCATCCAGCAACGGCATAGAAGCAACAATGCCTTCAGGTATACCGGGCACCATAATTTCAGATGGTTTTGGTTTGAATGGAAACGGTATTTCAGAGCCCATCAGTACCAGTGGCTGGTAGGCACCCACAATACTTCGCAGGCTATCGGCCAGAAAGATCATCGGAGGAATACCGACCCCGCCACCGATCAGGAGTGGCTTTGGGCGGTTCATGTGTTCCTGAAAGGGTGTGCCGATTGGTCCTAACAGGCTGAGTTTTTCTCCTTTCTGGCGAGTAGATAGATTTCGGGTACCGTTACCTTCTACCTTGTAAAGCAGGTCAATCCATCCCTCGCGTGCAGACGTCCTCATGATCGATAAAGGCCTTCTCATGGGTAACAGTGGGTCACACTGTATGTGTACAAAGCTGCCTGGTTTTGCGGTTTCTGCGCATTTTGGGGCATGCAGACGTAGTATGTGCTGATTGCCCGGCCAGGCTTGATGGTCAAGGACTTCGCCCTGTTCCTGAAAAATTGTACCTCTATGTGATCGATTCATTTGTTCTTTTTCTGTGTCAGGGTTCCAGTTCAAAAACCACCCGTCCTGCTAATAATGTATGGGTAACCTTGCCTTTGAACTCCCAGTGGTTGAAAGGCGTATTGGTTCCACGACTGAGCATGTTATGTTTCTGGAGTTGCCAGATCTTTTCTGAGTCCAGTATGCAAACATCTGCAGTTGCACCGGGAGATAGTGTACCCGAGTCAACCCCGAGAATGCGTGCAGGCTCAATGGTAAGGCAGGCTATAGCCTCTGAAAGTGTAAATACCTTCTCCTCTACAAGGCGTAAAGTTAAAGGCAGCAGGGTTTCCAGTGCCGAGATGCCAGGTTCAGTTGCACAAAAGGGCGCAAGCTTGGCATCGGGTTCATGCGGTTGATGATCTGAGCAGATAGCCCTGATAGTTCCTTTGGCGACCCCTTTACGTAATCCATCCCGGTCAGACTGGTTTCGCAGTGGCGGCTGTACATGATGAACAGGGTCGAAATCCAGAAGATCCATTTCGGTCAGGAACAATTGATGTGCGCTTACATCCGCACTGACCGGCAAGCCATCATGTTTTGCTCGTGCAATCATTTGTACTGCGCGAGCTGAAGATAACTGGCTGAAATGAATCCGAACACCAATTTGCTCAACCAAAGCCAGATCACGTGCAACCGCCGTCGTTTCTGCGGCCTCTGGTATGCCGGGCAAGCCCAGCCGGGTAGAAACGGTTCCTTCATGTACACAGCCGTTATCATATAACCAGTAATCCATTGGGCGAATAAATACGGTTAGCCCATGCGAGGATGCATATTCCATTGCGTGGCGCATAATCTTGGTATCTTTTATTGCATGTATGTTACCCATGCCAATACAGCCAGCATCTCGCAGTGCTGCCATTTCACTGAGTTGCTCACCTTCCAGGTTACGTGTGAGCGCCCCAAGTGGCAGAATACGGGTCTGGCCAGCCTGACCGGCTCTTTCCTGAATTAATTTGGCAACTGCAGGCGTATCAATAATTGGGTCGGTATCGGGCGGACATACAACCGTTGTAATACCGGCAGAGGCAGCGGCGGCCGATTCCGAAACTATGGTGGCCTTATGTTCCAGTCCCGGCTCGCGAAACCTTGCGCAAAGGTCAATAAGCCCGGGGCATACAGTTTTGCCGGTTGCGTCTATCTCGCGATTAGCTTTAAATCCATCAGGAGCGTTGCCTGTAGAGACGATATGCCCTTTGGTAATATAGATATCACGAATTTCACTTGTGTTGTTGGCCGGGTCAATGACATGCCCATTACGAATCACAATACGCATCAGCGTGTTTCCTTTGAGGCGTTAGGGGCGTTGGGATCGGTTGTCTCAGCCGTGTTAATACTACCCATCGCCATGGACATAACCGCCATTCGAACATCGATCCCATTAGACACCTGCTGAAGAACTACCGAACGAGGCCCATCCGCAACTTGAGAGTCCATTTCAATACCGCGATTGATTGGCCCAGGATGCATGATAATTACATCTTTGTTGGCACAGGATAACTTCTCTTCAGTGAGCCCATAGAGCTGAAAGTACTCATGTGAACTTGGTAATAATGCTCCTTGCATGCGTTCCTGCTGCAGGCGTAACATAATAATTACATCTGCATCACGAATTCCTTCCTTCAGGTCGGTATAGGCATGCACCCCGAGTGACTGTACTTTCGCAGGTAGTAAGGTCCTTGGCGCTACTACCCGTATTTCACTGGTACCCAATATGCTCAGGGCCTGAATCTGGGATCTTGCTACCCGGGAATGCAGGATATCACCCACAATAGCTACCTTGAGTTTGCTGAAGTCCTTCTTGTGACGACGGATGGTTAGCATATCCAGCATTGCCTGGGTTGGATGCGAGTGCCGGCCATCTCCTGCATTGATTACCCGGATATGTGGTTGAGCATGTTGGGCAATAAAATGGGCCGATCCGCTTTCAGCATGTCGCACAATAAACATATCGCAATGCATGGCCTCCAGATTACGGAGTGTATCCAGCAGGGTTTCCCCTTTGGTAGTGGCAGACGCATTAATATTGATGTTCAAAACATCGGCGGAAAGTCGCTTTGCAGCAAGCTCAAATGTGGTGCGGGTTCGGGTGCTGGATTCAAAAAACAGGTTAACAATGATTCTGCCACGCAGAAGAGGGACTTTCTTAATGTGCTGGTCAGTAATCCCGGAAAAAGATTCGGCGGTATCGAGAATATCAGTCAGAATTTGACGGTTTAGACCCTCGATGGACAGGAAGTGGCGCAAACGCCCGTTTTCATCAACTTGCAGGTTGCTCATGATTCCTCTTGTTAATAAGCATGCGCATTATGCCTGCAAATACCAATAAAGCCAAAGACAAATTAAACGAGAAAGGGCAGGGGTGTTGGTTACTCAAGAGGTTTCCTGAATAATGAGTTTAAGTGGCGAAGGCCCGCCGAGTTTGACCTGTTGACCCGGTTTAAGCCTCAGTGTCTGGCCAATCACATTCGCCTGGATGGGTAGCTCACGCCCGCCACGATCTACCAAACAAGCTAGTAATACAGAGGCAGGCCTTCCATAGTCAAATATTTCATTCAGGGCCGCGCGAATAGTGCGGCCGGTATACAGAACATCATCTACCAGAATGACATGGCGATCATCAAGGTTGCTCGGCAAACTGGACGGACGGACCTGAGGGTTGATGCCTATGCGGGTGAAATCATCACGGTAAAAGGAAATATCCAGTGTGCCCATGGGTTCACCACATCCAAGTATTTTATGTAGACGCTCGGCTACCCATGCTCCCCCTGTATGTATACCAATAATGACGGGCTTATCTATATTCGATTCAGACAACAAACCCTTCAGGTTTTCTGCCATGTTCCGAATCAGTTTATCGACTTCTTTGTTATCCGGGGCCGTCATATGGGTTAAGTGTTCCCTGATTGCTGTGTAAACCAGTCTTGCAGTATGATTTGTGCTGCCAACATATCAATATCTTCTTTTTTCATTTTTTTTCTGTGGCCGTGGGCGCGCTCTTCGATAATCCTGTCTTCTGCCTCACGTGAACTCAGGCGCTCATCCATTTCAAATACGGGTACCTGAAAGCGCTCATGTAACTGGCGGCCAAATCGACGAGCCGCCCGGGTAATCTCCTGTTCGGTGCCATCCATATGATAAGGCATGCCGATCACCAGTGCATCCGGTTTCCAGGTGTCCATCAGGTCCTTAATCCCGGCCCAGTCTGGCTTCTCCTGCACGCTATGTAATGTGGTCAGTGCAGATGCAGTACAGGTAAGTTCCTGGCCTGTCGCCACTCCGATCCGCTTTTTACCATAATCGAAGGCCAGAAGTGTTCGCGGTCTGGAGGTTACTGGAGTTTTCTCCGAAGTAATGGGTTATATCTCCTGAATTATTGGGAGGGTTTATTGTACTAATTAGAATCTATTCTATTTTATTAAGAATAGATCATGCATGCCCGGCTTCGCCTGAAATCAGGTTAACATCAATTCCAAGTAAGGATGCAGCTGCTTCCCAGCGTTTTTCATAAGGCATATCGAACAGAATATTTTGTTCAGCAGGTCCGCTGAGCCAGGCATTTTGAGAAATCTCCTCTTCCAGTTGTCCTTTACCCCAGCCAGCATAGCCTAATGCGATCACATAGTGAGCTGGGCCCTGATCATTCGCAATAGCGGTGAGGATATCACGAGAAGTAGTGATGCAAATATCATCTGCTATAGTCAGGGTTGAATCCCATTGCCCGGAAGGGCTGTGTAAAACAAAGCCTCTTTCAGGCTGAACAGGCCCTCCCATATAAATGACCTGATCATCGATAGCCTTGTTGTTTCCAGAGATATTAATATGATCCAGAACCTCGGCCAGGCCTATTTCCAGAGGTCTGTTTATTACAATTCCCATTGCACCATCATCATTGTGTTCACAGATATAGGTGACAGAATGGAAAAAGTTGGGGTCTGCCAGCTGCGGCATTGCAATCAGAAAATGGTTAGCAAGACTGGTAGAGTCGGTCATGTTGATAGTATCGGTTAGAATTGGTGGGGTAGGCAAGCAGTAAAAATATAATAGTAATATATTATGTATTATAAATAGTTATAATAAACAATCAATTAGCTCGCCCCTTCATGTTCATCGACTGAACAACTTATTATCCGCAGTAAAGGCCCAGGTCCTGACGATTCTGAGTTCTGTACGTTTTTCCAGCACCTTTTCAGGGATTTTTGCAAAGGGTGCCGCCAGATTAACGATACGGATAGCTGCGTCATCCAGGGTTTTATGGCCGGATGATTGTAGTAATCTAACCTCATTTAGAGTCCCATTTGGTTTTAGTCTTACCTCAAGAATCAGTCCTCCGGACAGTCCTTTTCTTCTGGCGTCATCCGGGTAATTCAGGTTGCCAATTCGTTCAACTTTCCTGGTCCACGCTAACAGGTATGCCGCATCCTGGTGCTTTTTGGTATTGGCATGTAAATATTTTGGATCCGGGCGTTCTCCATATGCTTGCCAGAATTTCTCGTTTTGGGCGCTGAGGCGGGCAATTTCCTGGCTGCGTTGTATAAGCTCCCTGGCAGAAACCTTTTTTTGCTTTGGTTTTTTCGGGGTTTTGACCCTGGTGCTGACCTTGAGGTCAGACTTGCTTGTCGTTAATACTCTTTTTTGATCGGTTTTTGTTACCCTGGTTACAGAGGCTGATTTCGTTTTTTCTGAAAGTCCCGGGCTTTGCAGCATGCTGGATTTTGAATCAGGGGCTTTTACTCGAACCTTTTTTTGTGTATTTCCACCACCTATTTGATCTGCCTGGGCAAGATAATCCGGGTCATCAGGCGTTTTTTTGCTACGGCTCTGCACAAGGGTGATATCCAGGGTATTAATTAGCTCCTGATTTTTTGGTTTATCCGGTGAGCTGAAGCTAATCCCTAGAAGAATTAATGCATGCAGAGAAATTGCCAGGAACAGGGTCATTCCCAGACGGTCGCTTGCGGTTACTATCGGTTTGGAGGTTAGAGTTGTCATGCATTAATCATGTGTAAACTGGACTATCAATATTTCTAGCATACTTCTTGCTGTATATGGGGCTGCCAGGTGATTTTTCCAGTGCCTTTCAGTTGCCATTATTACGGGTCTGTAGTAATCGGCTGGCAATAATCCCGCTCATAATGCCAAACAAGATTGCAGCCGTAATCAGTACCGGTAGCAGATTTAGCATTGCCTGGTGCGGAATAAACAGAGTATAGGCTATCGTAAACTGCCCACACATGTGCGCAACTGCCGCCAGAATACTATACCCAACCGGGCCAAACCCTTTTCCCGGCATATAGGTGGCTGGTTTCAGAATCATGATGCTGCAAATCGCACCACCCAGGCTGAGTAAAAACCCGGGAGATAGAAAAGTCCCTATTAATAAACTTCCTGCCAGTACCCGCAAAATGGACACCCATGCCGCAGTTGACCAGCCATAACGGATGAGTACGGCAATGGTAATAATATTGGCCAGTCCTGGTTTGATACCTGGAATCGGGCTGGGTAGTGCACTTTCAACTATATGAATCGTTACCGCCAGTGCGGTGAGCCATGCAATGCGCATGTCTTCTCGGGTTGCCTCTAGTTCAATCTGCTGCATAATCTTCAGAAGTTGATACTGTCATACCCTGTTGTCCCTGTAATTTCCATACTCACATTGTTCGGCAGGCAGGCAGCAAATGCCCCTGCGTGGGAAAGCCATCCTGCGCGAACGCAAATCTTGTTTGTGCATTTACTATCAACGAACCTGATTTTTCCATTCTGTATCTCGAATACACTTTTTCCATGAGCGCCATCGATAAGAATTTTCTGTTTCTGGTTTAATGTGAATGTTTGAAACCCCTGACTGGATGACCAGATCTTTACGGAGTCTGCCTGCAGGTCCTGAGACCAGGCGCTGAAATACAAAAACGGCAACAGTAGTACTGTGCAGGATAAGAGTACCTTGTCAGCAGTTGTTAATAGCTTTCCCATTTTACTCATCAATATAGTTGCAGGTTTTTTCTGTTACAGAGGTTCACTCAAGTTAATTGTAGGGGGTTTTTCAGATTCAAAATGTATACGTGCTCTCATCGCTGGATTTATATGAACAGTACCCTCTGAGTCGATCAGCATGACATACTTAATACCCATATTTTTGGCTATTTCATGCCAGTAGTCTTTCCCCGCTATAAAGAGTGCGGTACTTGCAGCATCTGCAGTGGCGGCATCTGAATGAATCACAGTAACTGACAAGGTTTCCTCGGCGGGGGAGCCAGTGCGTGGGTCAATAATATGATGATAACGCTTGCCCTGATATTCAAAGTACCTTTCATAGTCGCCAGAGGTAAACACGCTTTCATCTTCCTGAATTTTTAATGATGCAAACACGCCTTCATTGCGTGGGTCACGAATCCCTATTACCCATGGCCTTTCGCCATGCTTGCCGATGGCCCTGAGATCACCGCCTGCATTGATAATGGCATTATTTATATTAAGCTTTCGCAGACGCTCAATATTTTTGTCTATGGCGTAACCCTTGGCAATGGCTCCAAAGTCCAGCTTCAGGTCTGGATTGGTGCTGCGCATAGTAATGCCCTTTAGTTTGATATCAGACATTCGTGGTTGTTTGCGGACCAGCGCTGAAATTTTTTGTTCAGATGGTGGCTCATTAACAGGCCGTTCATCCTGACTAAACCCCCAGAGCTCAATGAGTTTACCTATGGCCGGGTTAAACAGATGCTGGCTGGTCTGAGATAGTTTGATTGACTTGAGTATAAGAGGGCGTACAGAGGGCGCCGCGCTAAACCATTCCGTGGTTTGAAATAAGTTATTCATCCTGCGTAACGCATTTTTTTCTCTGGGATGCCAGGTTCTATGCATAATCGCAATGTCATTCTCAATATCATCTATTGCCTGCTGAGCACGTTCGTGGTCAGTTCCATAAATGGTGATTTCAATGATGGTTCCAAAACCCAGAAAGCGACTGTGATGTACAGGTTCCTTTCTGTCACAAGCAGAAAGTACTGAAAGGAAAAGGCAGAGTAGCAATACAGAGAGTTGTTGCACTATTGTATGTTGTCGTACTGTTGTAAAAAGCCGGCCTGAGAAGGGCAGTGGGGTCATTTTAATTTTGTCTCAATGCAATCCATCAGTTGCCCGGCAATATTGATTTCGTAAAGCTTATCCAGTTCCCGGATACAGGTAGGGCTGGTGACATTAACTTCGGTCAGGTAGTCACCAATTACATCAATACCAACAAAAACCAGCCCTTTTTCTTTCAGGACAGGAGCTACCTGTTCGCATATCCAGTAATCCCTTTCGGTCAGATCAATTCCTTTGCCCTGACCGCCGGCAGCCAGATTGCCTCTTGTTTCACCTTTCGCGGGTATCCTGGCCAGTGCGTAGGGTATGGGCTTGCCATCAACAAGTAGTATGCGCTTATCGCCGTGAACAATTTCGGGGATGTATTTCTGGGCCATTGCAAACTGCTCGCCGTTATGTGTGAGCGTTTCGATAATGACATTAATGTTAGGGTCGTCTTCGCGTATTCGGAATATAGATACTCCACCCATTCCACCGAGCGGCTTGATAATAATGTCGTGTTGTTCTTTCAGGAAATCAGTAATTTGATGATGGTTGCGGCTGATCAGGCAGGGCGCACAGCATTGCGGAAACCAGGCTGTGAACATTTTTTCATTCGCATCTCTCAGACCCTGCGGGCTATTAATGATGAGGGCACCAGCTTCTTCCGCGCGCTGCAAAATATAAGTGGCATAAATGTACTCCGTATCAAATGGTGGATCCTTGCGCATCAGGATCACATCCAGCTCACCGAGAGGTGTTGTCACGGATGGTTCAAGTTCATACCAATCATGGGTGCTGTCACATACCTGTAGTGCGCTGGTATTTGCACAGGCCTCGCCATCTCTCAGGAAAAGGTCCTTCATTTCCATATAGTGCAGGCTCCAGTTGCGGTGCTGGGCCTCCAGTAACATGGCAAAACTGCTGTCCTTGTATGTTGAAATGGAGCCAATCGGATCCATTACGATGCCTAGTTTGATGCTCATTAAAGATTACGCTTGTGAAAGTTGGGATTAAGTCTCTGATTATAAATCACATAGAGTCAGAATTTCATTTGAACCCAAAAGTGAGTCGAATGCTACCCGTCCCCCATACCTGGTTCCTGATGTCCGTATGATATAGCCAATAGGGTTGTAAGTTATTAATTATAAATAATATTCTATGGTCAGTAGCCATTATCAAAAATATTGTAATCCGGCGAATAACCTTAAGTTTTAGTGCTGAATAGCCGATATTATCAGGGTAATTGTTTGAAGCGCATTATAATTTTCCCGAACAAGACGGCGAGGAACAGATTTGAAGACCCAACAACAAATCTTGCGTAATACCAGCGTGCAGGGTGAAATTTTGCCAGAAATGGATGAGCCACAATTCAGGCAATGGGTAGACCTGATCGAGGAACGAACCGGTAAAGTATTTCCACCAACACGTAAATCCTTTCTCATTACCAATCTGGTAATGAGAATGAAGGAAATAGGGTGTGCTTCCTATCAGGAATATTATGAGCAGATTAAATGCGGCATCAATGGCTTAAGGGAATGGACCATACTGGTAGATCGCATTATCGTAAATGAAACCCGCTTCTTCAGGTGCCCCTCATCACTTGATCTGGTTAAAGAAACCGTAGAATCAAAATGTCCGGGAGAGGACGGAAGCATTAATATTCAGGCATGGAGCGTTGCCTGCTCAACAGGTGAAGAGGTCTATACCCTTGCGATTGTAATCGATCAGGCACTTGCTTCCAGAAGTGAAGAAAGCCACTTTGGTGTTACGGCAACGGATATCTGTCAGGCCGCTCTGGTTTATGGGAGGGAAGCTTTCTATAAAGAGAAAGGGATAAACGATCTTGATAATGCTCACATGCAACAGTATTTTGAAGAAGTGGAAGATGGTCGATACAGGGTTTGTGACCGCCTGCGCCAGAAGGTATGTTTTGCACGAATGAATATAGAAGAGATTGGCCATGAACCAGTTGGAAACATGGACATTATTTACTGCCAGAACCTGCTGATCTATTTTGACCGTGAAAGGCGAGAAGAGATAGCAGGTAATCTGGTAGAGCACCTGCAAACGGGGGGGCTGCTAATACTGGGTTCAGGTGAGCTAACAGGGTGGAAGCATCCGTTGATGGAGAAGGTTAGTTGTAATCATACGTTGGCTTATAAGCGTTGCAAAGAATAACAATAGTGATACCAATGAACTTCCGGTGCTAGGCTGCGGATTCAACCGATCGATGCAACGCATGCACTAAATCTCTCTGCTGGTGTCTCATAGTCTAATGTTTTTCTTGGCCGTTCGTTTAACTGTCGAGCCACTGCACTGAGCTTAGATTGAGAGTGTACAGATAAATCAGTACCCTTTGGAAAATACTGTCTAAGTAATCTGTTAGTATTTTCATTAGATCCACGTTGCCAGGGACTTTGTGGATCACAGAAATAGACCTTGATGTCTGTCGCCAGGGTAAATCGTTGATGATCGGTAAGCTCAGAGCCTCTATCCCAGGTTAATGACTTATAAAGCTCATTGGGCAATTTCCTTGACTGCTTGATCAGTGCTGAGATAACCGTTTGCGTATTTTTATTATCGATTTTTGCCAACATGACATAACGTGTATGTCGCTCGACCAACGTTGCGATAAAAGTATTATTGGAACCCGCAATGAGATCGCCTTCCCAATGGCCCGGTACAGCTCTGTCTTCAACCGATGCTGGCCGCTCACTGATGGATACGGCGGTTGGTATTTTGCCGAGTCCTTGTCCTTTTAGACTTGATGTTTTACCGCGACGCATAACACGTTTTGATCTAAGGCATTGCAGCAATTCTTGCTTTAGTGCCCCACGAGACTGAATAAATAAGGTTTTATAAATGGTCTCATGTGACACGTGCTGATCCTCGTTTCCAGGATATTCTCGCTTTAGCCAACCCGCTATTTGTTGTGGCGACCATTGTGACTGGAGCTTTTTCGCAACGATTCGACGCAATGGTTTATGGCAAGCTAACTTACAACGCTTGGGACGTTGAGCACGGTTCCAAGCCGCTTGCTCTGCTCTTGACGCTCTGTAGTCATAATAACCGCCATTACGAGCAATTTCACGACTGACTGTTGAGGGAGAGCGTCCTAGCTGAGCAGCAATCGCTCGCATTGATAACCCGGCTGAAATGCCTCTAGAAATGTCTTCTCGCTCTGAAAGTGTTAACGATAGTCGAGCGCGTGTTCGTTGTTTGGGTCGAATGCCACCGCTTCTCGACAATATACCCGTGACCTCTATCAAAGAGTCGTGCAATAGTATGCAATGACTCACCTTGTTGCCATCGATCCCACATCTGGGATTTCTGTTCTTCAGTGTAATAAATTCGAGTTCTGTATTTCATGCCCAACACTCCATCTTTTTATTGTAAGATTAAAGTGTTGCGTCGACCGATTGAACTCGCAGCCATGAGCGGCCATTCATGGTTTTCTGTTTAACTTCTGGTTAATACTAAAAGCAGACGTTAAGGCAAGCCCACCTAACCGCCCTTATCCCCCAAATGGGTGATAAAAAAGTCATAATAAAATTCAAAAAGTGTCAGGATTTTTTACACTTTCCCCAATTAAGGATAACCATATTTTTTTATATGACTGATTATTATATTAATAAATGTATTGGCACGAAATTAGCATGGATAAATAAAAAATAATAAAAACGATTAAACAATTCAATTAAAGAATATTTCGGGTAAAGTTTAATGGATATAGAACTTATTGTTGATGATAGAGAGAATGCTTCACACGTAATCCGCACTAAAATCAGCCGCAGATCAAATAAAATCCTCTTTCATTTACTCAAACTGCCATTTGCAGATAGTGATGGTCGTTTGGTGACTATAGATCGCCGCTCTGGCTATGAGCGCAGAGGCTATGATCGCAGAAATAATGCCGGATCGGTTTAATCGGACTAGCCAAACGCAAGAAAGCATAATAATAATCAAATGCATTACTATTGAACCCGCCACCGTGCGGGGTTTTTTGTGCTTTGTTGAAAGTCCGCTTACGCTGCTTTGCTGCCTACCAAGAAAAATTCACTAAGGTCTGCTGTAGGGTAACTCCAGAAGTTCACGTACCACTAAATTAATCCAGAGTTAATGCAGATTATCAGTTTACAGATAGTCACCAAACAGTGTTTGCAGTGCCGCAATGGCTGCAAGTGCAGCAGTTTCAGTACGCAACACCCTTGGGCCTAACTGGATTCCTGTAAACCCATGTTCACTGGCAATTTCCATTTCATTTTCTGACAGCCCACCTTCCGGCCCAGCCAGAAGAGTGATGGATGTATCACCTGAGTAGGCCTGTTTAATATTTTGTGTGGCCAGTGGATCAAGCACTATTGCGGTTGGCTGTAGCTTGTCTTTGGCTAGCCAGTTTTTTAGTGTTTCGGGCGCATGCACGACCGGAACTGTATTGCGTCCACATTGTTCGCACGCGCTAATGGCAACGGCCTGCCAGTGCCTTTCCTTTTTTAGCAGACGATCACCTTTTAGCTGTACGACACCACGTTGTGTAAATACAGGGATGATTTCATATACCCCAAGTTCAACAGCTTTTTGTATGGTGTAGTCCATACGTTCTCCACGAGAGATTCCCTGTACGAGTGATATTCTTATGGGGGATTCACAATCCTTATCTGTAAATTGTTCAATTTGAACCGTTACATCGTGTCTTTCAATATTAGTTATGCTGGCGTTGTATTCGCCGCCACCACCGTTAAATAGAGTCAGCGCATCTCCCGGCTTCATGCGAAGCACACGACTTATGTGGCTTGCGGGCTCCTTATCCAGCGTTATTGTTTGTCCGGTATCAAGCTGGCTGGGTATGTGGATTCTGGGTATATGCATTGAAATCAGTTTCTAGTAACTAGTGTCGAGTAACTGGTATATAACAATTGGAATAGTGTACATTTTTCCTAGTGCCTAGACACTTGTTACTTGGTAGATGTTGCCAGGTCTATGCCTTCATGGGCAATCTCTGCAATGTGTTTGATCTGCTCCTCCGTAACTACATAAGGCGGCATGAAATAAATTACATTACCCAGCGGGCGCAGTAAAACACCATTTTTTAATGCATGCTGGTAGACCTTTAGTCCACGCCTTTCTTTCCATGGGAGTGGCTCTCTGGTTGCCTTGTCCTTTACCATTTCAATCGCCAGTATCATGCCGGTCTGTCGAACTTCAGCTACATGCGGGTGTTCGTTGAAATGCGCTGTAGATTCTTTCATGCATTGTATTAGCGTCTTGTTGGCTTCAATAACGTTGTCCTGTTCAAAAATATCCAGTGTCGCCAGTGCCGCTGCACAACCTAGCGCATTGCCAGTATAGCTATGTGAATGAAGGAAGGCAGTCAGGTTTGTGTATTCATCATAAAAGGCCTGATAGACATTTTCTGTGGTCAGTACGGCCGATAATGGCAGATAGCCACCTGTTAATCCCTTGGATAGGCATATAAAGTCAGGAGAGATATTCGCCT
>DAOWEP010000159.1 GCA_030638455.1 Gammaproteobacteria bacterium | reverse complement strand
GTAACAGAAGTTCCGGGAAGATGGGCTTTGCTGTAGCCACTGTGGCGGTTGAGGCAGGAGCAAAGGTTACCCTTGTTAGTGGGCCGGTGGGATTAATTACGCCAACGCGTGTAGAACGTTATGATGTAGAGACTGCACAACAAATGCACGATGAGATTCTACGCCATGTTCCTCAATGTGATATTTTCATCAGTACTGCAGCGGTATCCGATTACAGGCCACAAGTCTCAGTCGAACAAAAGATGAAGAAATCATCCGGAAACTGGAATCTGGAAATGCAACCTACTTCTGATATTCTTGCCAGTGTGTCTGGTCTGGCTGATGCGCCGTTTACAGTAGGGTTTGCCGCTGAGACAGAGAGATTAGTAGAGCATGCAGAGACCAAGCTGCATGCAAAACATCTGGATATGATTGCCGCCAATCAGGTGGGGGATGGTCAGGGTTTTGACCGTGATGAAAATGCACTGGAAGTGATCTGGTCAGAAGGCAATGTTAGTTTACCCATAAGTTCAAAATCCAAACTGGCACGCAAGCTGGTTTCCGTTATCGCAGAGAGATATTATGCAAAAAGTTCAGCTTAAAATTCTTGATCCTCGTATTGGCGCCGATTTTCCATTACCAGACTATGCAACTGATGGTTCAGCAGGTATGGATCTAAGGGCCTGTCTTGATGAGCCGGTTACGTTAAACCCCGGTGATACACATTTGATTCCTACTGGTCTTGCCATTCATATCGGAGACCCGTCACTGGCGGCAGTACTGTTACCCAGATCAGGCCTGGGACATAAACATGGCATCGTGTTGGGGAATTTGGTGGGCTTGATTGATAGCGATTATCAGGGGCAGTTATTTGTCTCCTGCTGGAATCGTGGCTCAGAGCCGTTTACAGTAGAAGTAGGTGAACGCATAGCCCAGATGGTCATGGTGCCAGTAGTGCATGCTTCATTTGAGGTGGTTGAGGAATTTAGTGATAGTAGCCGAGGCGCTGGTGGTTTTGGCCATACCGGGCGACAGTAGTAAAATAAAAAACTTTTTGGCCTGTTTTCAGGTTTTCCCTAACCTCCGGGAAATAAGTTGGGACACATAATCTAAAAAACTGATCTGTAACACAGTCTTTAGCATAGATAACGGTTTCCCTATAGCGAATTGCTGCGTGTCAGCTACAATCTAACAAACAAATTTTAGAATAAAGACCAATACAGGAATAATATGAAGCTTGCATTGAACTTACCTGGGAAGGGCAAAGAAGGTGACTCAGACGCAAATTCTGGCAATAAGAAGAAAAAGAAGAAGCCAGTAAAACCCGGAACATCTAATAGCCGGTCCAGTCTTGAAGCAATCTGGCTGGTTATGTTTGTCAGTGTTGTTTCGTCTTTTTTCGGACTGGCATTGTATGCATACATAGAGTTGTCCAGCCAGGTATCCAAAACATATACCCAATTGTCTGAAACAGTAACCACCAGTTATGCAGGTCGGGTAGCCGAACTAATACGAGGTTATACCGGTAGCATGGAACTGCTGGCAAAAGACCCGGAGCTGGCCCGATTATTGACTAGTGGTGATCCCGATACGATCACTAGCAAGGAAAAGACCCTGAGTTACGTATTTCCTTCTGCTCTTCGGGTAAAACTATTACCAGTGGGTACCCGTGAACCGGATAGTACTATGACCCCCGCTTTGAGTTATGCATGCCTTGATTTGTTGCAGCAGTCAGAAAAGGATGGGCGGGCAGGTATGGAAGTTCATAAGCATGGCACCCCCCAGCAACACATTGATCTGGTGCAAAGGATAGTAGATCAGACTGGTCAATTCAGCGGTAATCTTCTTGTGACATTGGATTTGCTGGTACTCAAGCAATCCATGGGGCGCCTGAAGGTTCAAAACGCCTACCTTGAGTTACAGCAGCTTGCATCGGGTAGAGTTATTATACTTGCGGCAGGTGGAGACCAGGGTTTAAAGCAGGGTGAAGGGGAAAAGGTGAAAGTTCCCGGCAGTAGTTGGCATATAGCCTATTGGTCGGCGGGTTCCGGTGGTGTGGGACTTGATGATGTGATGATATTCGCAGGCGTGTTTATAGGTATTCTGGTTGTACTTAGTATGTTGTTGTTCGTGATGTATCGCAGGTTGACGGGTGTGCTCAAGCAAGACCAGGTGTCAGTGATTCAACTGGTAGGCGATATGATCGATGGTAAATCGGTAGAGCGGTATTCGGCATGTCTGACAAATGCCAGAGGCATGATGGAACAGCTACAGCAAATGGCCAGGGATTTTATTGTCAAAAGTGCGCAAGCTGCATCTAAAGACCGGCCTGTATCAAGTGCTCCATCGAAACCATCGGCACCATCATCGACACCTATACACGCGGCGGCACAATCTGAAGGAGCAGGTCAGGCAGCGCAAATAACTACAGGTGGTGGTTCCGCAGGTTCAGATGAACTTACAGATTTAATCTTTGCATCAGATTCATTGGAGGTAGAAGAGTTGTCAAATAATCCAGTAGATACTAATCCAGTAAATAATAATACGGCAGGTATTTTCCGTGCATATGATATTCGCGGCATTGTCGGCAAGACACTAACAACAGAAATTGTTCGTGATATAGGCCGTGCAATAGGTAGTGAGGCACATGCGCGCGGACTGAAAAAGGTAGTGGTTGCACGTGATGGGCGTCTTTCAGGTCCTGATTTAAGCGCAGCATTGATTGCTGGATTGCAAGCCGCCGGTAGAGAGGTGATTGATATTGGTTGCGTGCCTACACCGGTATTATATTTTTCTACCCACTACGTTGGGGATGGCTCGGGTGTAATGCTGACGGGTAGTCATAATCCGCCAGATTATAACGGACTGAAGATTATGTTGGGGGGAGAAACCCTGCATGGCGATACGATTCAGGCGTTACACACACGCATAGTATCGGATGATTTGTTCTCTGGTGAAGGCAGTGTACAGACAATGGATGTTTTACCCAGTTATATGGAACGTATTATCAGTGATGTGCGGCTGGAACGCCAAATGAAGATTGTAGTGGATTGCGGTAATGGGGTGGCAGGAGCAGTCGCGCCACAGTTGTATCGTTCACTGGGATGTGAAGTGATCGAATTATTTTGTGATGTAGACGGTAATTTTCCAAATCATCACCCTGATCCTAGCAAGCCTGAAAATCTGACCGATCTGACACGAGCAGTCTCTGAGCATAGTGCTGATATAGGTCTGGCATTTGACGGGGATGGTGACCGGCTAGGCGTGGTTGACTCTGAGGGCAAGATTATCTGGCCCGATCGTCAATTGATGTTGATGGCGATGGATGTATTGACTCGCCAGCCAGGTGCACAGATTATTTATGATGTGAAATGTTCGCGTAATCTAGGGCAGGTGATAGCGGAGCATGGCGGAGAGCCGCTGATGTGGAAGACGGGTCATTCATTTATTAAGGCTAAAATGCAGGAGACAGGTGCACAACTAGCGGGTGAAATGAGCGGCCATATCTTCTTCAAGGAACGATGGTTTGGTTTTGATGATGCTCTTTATACAGGATCCAGGTTACTGGAAATTCTTGCATCTGATGAGCGGCCATCCAATAAAGTATTTAAGGCCTTGCCGGATAGCGTAACGACTCCGGAACTGAATATAAGTGTATCTGAGGGCGAAAATTTTAAAATAATGGAGGAATTAGCATCCAGTGCGAAGTTTGATGGAGCAAAAATAATCACCATCGATGGCGTGCGCGCTGAATTTGATGATGGTTGGGGGCTGGTAAGGGCATCCAACACCACTCCATCCCTGGTAATGCGTTTTGAGGCAGATAATGCGGAAGTACTGCAGCGAATACAGGACAGTTTTCGTGAGCAGCTACTGGCAATAAAGCCGGATATGGATATCCCATTTTAATGCGCGACACCGGCCAATACAGTGGTTTAGAATAACTGAGATGACAATAGATTCTTCAACTGCCGCAAATTTTGCACGGGTGCTATCTGAGGCGCTTCCGTATATTCATCGTTTTGCCGGTAAAACCGTGGTGATCAAATACGGTGGCAATGCCATGGTGGATGATGCACTAAAGAGTGGTTTTGCCCGTGATGTTACCTTAATGAAAACCGTGGGTATTAACCCTGTGATTGTACATGGAGGCGGCCCCCAGATAGGAGAATTGCTGGAGAAGATTGGCAAATCATCAGAGTTCATCAACGGTATGCGGGTTACAGATACTGAAACCATGGACGTAGTGGAAATGGTACTTGGGGGTTTGGTGAATAAGGACATTGTTAACCTGATTCACCAACACGGTGGAAATGCGGTGGGCCTTACTGGCAAGGATGGGCAGTTGATTCGTGCCCGTAAACTGACGACCACGCGAAAATTGCCAGAACTGGAAGTGCCTGAAATTATCGATCTTGGACATGTTGGCGATGTCACCTCAATCAATTCTTCGATTATCGATATGATGATGCTTGGAGATTTTATTCCAGTCATTGCTCCAATTGGAGTAGGTGAGGATGGTCAATCCTATAATATTAATGCGGACCTGGTAGCCGGTAAGATCGCCGAGGTGCTGGGCGCAGAGAAATTAATGCTGCTTACCAATACAAGCGGGCTGCTGGATAAAGATGATAATTTACTGACCGGGCTGGATGCAGAGCAGGTAGATCAATTGATCGATGACGGAACCATCCATGGCGGCATGTTGCCGAAAATTCGTTGCGCACTGGAAGCGGTTAAGCATGGAGTAAATGCTGCACATATCATCGACGGACGGGTTGAGCATGCTGTTTTACTTGAACTATTTACAGATGAAGGCGTGGGTACCTTGATACGACCT
>DAOWEP010000059.1 GCA_030638455.1 Gammaproteobacteria bacterium | reverse complement strand
GTCCAATTAGAAGAATGTTACTCTTTGAGATTTCAACACCACCTTCTTCCTTCTTGAGGCCCATCCGTTTGTAGTGATTGTATACCGCCACAGAAAGAATACGTTTCGCTCTTTCCTGACCAATCACATGCTCATTTAATGCATCGTGTACTTCATGAGGGCTGGGTAATTTATCTGAGTCCGACGTAACCTTTTCCTGCATCTCCTCCTTGATAATATCGTTACACAACTCTACGCATTCATCACAAACAAAAACGGATGGACCGGCAATCAGTTTCCTGACTTCATGCTGACTCTTGCCGCAGAAGGAGCAATATAACAACTTGCCGCCATCTTCACCCTTATTGTTGTTCGAATCATCACTCATAATTCTATTTCTCCGATGAACAATCTACTAATCTCACTTTGCATCAAGCTCTTTTATAATGCAATTCTACGCATATACAATGACAGAAAGCATGGTTATAAAAGGGTCACTACAAACAATTTATCCTGAAAATTCTTATTGCCTGTCAAAATTGCCCTTGTAATCGTGCAGTTATGCTTCCGTTATCCATCACTTTAATCAGTTGAGTCAGATTCTGCAGTACTGCCTCTGGCTTCAAGCACCTGATCGATCATGCCGTATTTCACGGCCTCATCTCCGCCCATAAAGTTATCTCGATCTGTATCCGCCTTGATCGTCTCCATTGGCTGACCTGTATGATCTGCCAGGATTTTATTCAACTTTTCCCTTATAGATAGAATTTCTTGCGCGTGAATCTCGAAATCTACCGCCTGTCCCTGAAAACCACCCATGGGCTGATGAATCATTATCCTGGAATGCGGCAAACAGTAACGCTTTTTATCCGTGCCGCCTGCAAGTAATACTGCACCCATACTTGCTGCCTGACCAATACACATGGTACTCACATCCGGCTTTATAAACTGCATGGTATCGTAGATTGATAACCCCGCAGTTACTGAGCCACCCGGCGAATTAATATACATGTGAATATCCTTATCCGGGTTCTCTGATTCCAGAAACAAAAGTTGCGCAACAATTAGATTGGCCATGTGATCTTCTACAGGGCCGACTACAAAAATCACTCTCTCCTTCAATAAACGGGAATAAATATCGTATGCCCGCTCACCCCTTGGGGTCTGCTCCACTACCATTGGAACAAGATTGGCGTGGATCTGATCTGCGCTACTATTATCTATATTATCGGTCATCTACATATTTCCTTTAAACGTTTTTGCTGTTTTCAAGCATGTTCAGGGTTCATTACTGCATCAAAAGTAGTTGATTTTTCAGTGACATCCATCTGTTCCAGTAGAGAATCTACCACCTGCTCTTCCATCACAAGTCCTCGTACGCTCTCCATTAAAGACGGATTTTGATTATAGGCCATAATGACCTGATCGGGCTGTTCATAACTGGACGCCAGATTTTCGATTGTGCTGCGCACCTTTTCTTCATCCATCTGTAGTGAATTGGACTTTGCAAATGCTGCTATCAGTAGACTCAAACCCACTCGCTTTTGCGCCTGCTCTTCAAAAAACGAGCGCGGTAAATCAACATCTCCACCAACAGCCTGAGTACCCGATTCTTTCATCTGTTCCTTTGTCTGTTCCTGTAACCGTGTAACTTCATCTTCTACCAATGCCTTTGGCACATCCGGTTTATTGGCTTCTAATAATGCATCCATAACTGCTGTTTTTACCTTTGCCTTTATGGCCTGATCCAGTTCCTTTTCCATCGTTTTTTGCACTTCATCACGGAAGGCATCCAGACCTTTATCCACACCAAAACTTTTTGCAAATTCATCGTCCACTTCTGGTAAGGCCGGTTCTGAAACAGAAATTACGTCCACTTCAAAAGTCGCATCTTTCCCAGCAAGATCCTGATTATGATACTCATCAGGAAACTTAACATTCAGGGTACGATGCTCTCCAGTTCCTGCTTCCAGCAATTGATCTTCAAACCCTTCGATCATCGTTTTTGAACCCAGCACCAGCTCTATTTTCGAGCCTTTTCCACCATCGAAGACCTTGCCATCAATACTGCCTTCAAAATCAATGACTACCTGGTCCTTTTCCTTTGCAGCGCGCTCTACTGGCTCCCAGTTCGCACGTTGCTGTCTTAACCTCTCAAACATCTGATCCACATCTTTCTCTTCTACACTGGCCACCAGCTTCTCAAAGGAAACCTTTCCAAGATCATTCAACTGGATTTCAGGATATACCTCAAAGGTAGCGCAATACTCCAATCCCTGACCTGGAGCTGAATCCACGGTATCAATTTGTGGGCCACCCGCTGGACGCAGATTTTCCTGCGTAATTGCTTCCTGGAAGGTTGACTGTAGAATTTCACCAACCACTTCTTGACGAACCTGACCGTCATACCTTTTCTTGACTACGCTTAGTGGCACCTTGCCAGGGCGAAAGCCATCTATCTTGACTCGCCCAGCCAGACTTTTCAGCCGACTGGCTACCTCATTTTCAATTCGCTCAGCGGGTACCTGAACCGTAAGCTTGCGCTCTAGTCCAGATGTCGTTTCCACAGATACTTGCATGTTCCTACTCCAGTAATTTACTTAATTAATCAATTAGTTACACAGTCAGTTAGCTACATTCAGTTAGCTGCATGAAGGTTATTTGGTGCGAAAGGAGAGACTCGAACTCTCACGGGTTACCCCACTGGTACCTAAAACCAGCGCGTCTACCAATTCCGCCACTCTCGCATGTTTTATTGCCTGGATATTAATCCAGCCGTTAACAATACAGCATTATACCGTCTTAACAAAAACTGCGTAGCCCCCAGAACCATATTTTATGGGGACAGGTGCAATCTATTTCTAAAAGCCGGCGCAATCCTGATTTTATGAAAACCTGAGGAATTATATACAAATATATATTATTATCAACGCGTTATGTTTATTTCTGAAGACCTGGCTTGATACTCACCACATCAGACTCATGGATTCGGAACTGATTCTTCCCGTTGGCCTTACATTCAAGCAATTGGTCATCTGCCTGTACCAGCATCTGCTCCAGTAAATCTGATGTATCACCCGGTATCTGTGCAGGCAAACAAGTTAAGCCTAGACTAGCAGTAACACTAAAATCCGGAATCTCTTCATTCAATTCGTTTTCACGAACAAATTTCAATATCCTGTCCGCCAGTTGGCTGGCACTCTTTACATTTGTATTTGGCAACGCCAGGACAAATTCTTCACCACCAAACCTAGCCAGAATATCTCCCTCACGTATTTGCTCCTTCAATATTTTGCTGACAACATTCAACAGCAGGTCACCCACAGGGTGGCCATAGTTATCATTAACTTTTTTGAAATCATCCAGATCCAGTATCATCAGAGTAAATGGGTGTCCATAACGTACCGCACGCGATAATGCTGCTGTGGCTTCAGAGAAGAAAAAACGACGATTATACAATCCGGTTAATTCATCCACATAAGCCAGCTCCTTGAATTTCTCTTTCAGCTGCTCAGTTTCTTTCAATGCATTTTCCAGCATCCCGGTACGCTTCATGACCTGCTCTTCCAATGTACTCATATGACGAACATTGGAAAGGGTTTGAGCAATAAACCGGGAAAAGGCAAGAAAGAAACGTTCATGCTCATAGTTAAAGTGATCTGGCTTCGGATGATAGGCACATAACACACCCAGCACCTTGGCATTTGAGATCATCGGTACGCAAACCAGCGACCCATCACCTGCTTTTACAGTACCGTCCTTCTTAACGTACCGCTCATCTTCAGAACAGTTTTTACAGTTCTGGATTTCACCGCTATCAGCCGCGACGCCAATCAACCCTTCGCCCATCTTAAATGTGGTAGTCGGTCGCTTATCTTTATCTGGTTTTTTAACCAAATCGTTATATACGCCATCCGACCAGGATGCCCCTACATAATTTACCAGCCTGTTTTCCTCAACAAGATAGATAGAACAACGCTCTACATCCTGATTTTGCAGCAAGATATGCAAAACATTGTCGAGGAGCTGCACTTCATCATCCATCACCTGCTCCAGCTCAGACAACGCAGTTAATGCAGACAATGAATCCAGGAGCCTTATGGAAAGGCGATTGATTTCCTGAAAAGATTTTTGAAAAGGGGTAGCATCCATAGGAATTAATCCAGAGAAAGAACTCTTGCCATATCGATAGTTTCCTGCCTTGCTGCCTGTACTATTTCGCTGACCTTCCGGATTACATCTGATTCTATTTGTAATGCAGATATATACCGGTCACTCTCATCATCCCACTCGCCACCTAAATAGTCATTGGCAACCAGGTTGGCTGACAACCCTACCAACGCAGACATCTCCCAATATTTTCCTCGGTAATCTGCATCCATATGATGTTCGGTTACCGCAATCACCTCATCGGGAAGATGCCATTTATTGGCTAGAATAGAACCCGCCTCCATGTAGGTCATTCCAACAGCATCACGCTGAAGCTGACAACACGTCCTAAGATCTTTAAAACCCGTTTCACTAAAAACACTGGACATTTGCGAAGGAAAGGAATGGGCAAGTACGAGCAACCCTATATTATGCATCAGGCCACACAGGTAGACATGATCCTCCAGATGTACGCCATTAAGCCCTATGTACGATGCCAACTGACGCGCCAGACCGGCTGTTTGCATGGTTGAAAACCAGTACTTGTCCAACTGAAACCCCTGACACTGTACTGAACGAAGCGGACTACTTAATACGATACCCAACGCCAGGCTTTTGACCATATTCAGCCCAAGCACCTTGATGATCGCATCTGAGACCGTATAGATTCTGTCCTGGCAACCGAAGTATGATGAATTGGCAATCCCGATAATACGGGCAAGAAGACCTGGATCCTGCTCAATCACTGAAGATAATTGAGCAATATTTGCATATTCCTTACTGAATTCCAGAAGGATTTTCTCGGCAATCACAGAAAGTGGTGGAAGATCCCGAATCTCCCTGATCTGCTCTTTATTCTGTGCCAGCACATCACTCGGCATCTAAATAGACCCCCTTGGTAATCAAATTTTGGTAACCAAATTTGCGGAAATCAAACATACATAAATCAATCCAGTCTTTTAACATACTCTACTGCTTACCTATACAGCGGCAGCATCACACAAAAGTTCAATAATTTATTAAGCTCAAAAACAACAATAGCCCGCATCTTTAAGATGCAAGCTATTGATTTTCATATAATAGTTGGTGGGCCCTGAGAGACTCGAACTCTCGACCAAGAGATTAAGAGTCTCCTGCTCTACCAACTGAGCTAAAGGCCCAAAAATTAGCTTTCTACTACTCAAAAATGGGGTGAACGATGGGGCTCGAACCCACGACCGCTGGATCCACAATCCAGAGCTCTACCTACTGAGCTACGCTCACCATAAATCGCTACATCAAACTCAAACGGCTATTTTGTCCTGATGACACAATGCCTGTCAAACTTTTCGCCACTGGCAGCTCC
>DAOWEP010000110.1 GCA_030638455.1 Gammaproteobacteria bacterium | reverse complement strand
GGAAGCCTGTATTAACGAGGCATAACTATCATTTACCATATGCATTTTCTACATATGATTAACCCATAAAAAAGCCCGGCATACTGTCGGGCTTTTTTATGGGTTAATCATTATTATGGTTCAATCCTTGAATGATAAGGAATATTTTAAAAATGATATTGGCGCCTTGCTTTGTGAAATTTATTTTGTCTTATTGCCATCATATTAAAAAAGATCAAAGGAGAATAACCTTTGTTTGATCTAAGATGGTTGGATACAGGACAGCGGATGCTTGAAGATATTTTAGTTGCCAGATTCTGTGTCGGTAACGCGTCTGGGTTCGCCAGATCGACGTCGTTCTGAATCAAGCTCAAAACGAAAGGCTTTGCGGCGATCGAGCAATACCCTGCGTTGATGGCTTCGAGGCGCACGCCTGTTAATGCCGTTGTATGATGTTCGTTTAGGATTCATTAATATCATTTTATTAATTATTGAATATATGTAATCCATATCAGAAATCGGATTATGAATCGTTTTCTGAAGATCATCAATAGTGATGTCCTAAGTTGTTGAATTGGTGCCCTGAGCAGGAGTCGAACCTGCGACCTTCCCCTTAGGAGGGGGACGCTCTATCCAGCTGAGCTATCAAGGCAAATAGTTATTGAGGTCATATGGGGATGTAATAAGATATTGTAAACCATAATTTTATTTTGGTCATCATTTTACCTTGCTTATAAGGTAACCGCTAGCACTAGTAATAAGGTATTCGTTAATAAAATGAAATCACTTTCCATAATAATTCCTATGCTCAATGAGCAAAAAAATATCAGGGATCTGTTGAGGCTATTACAGCCTGCAAGAAGTTGTGGCGCTGAGCTTATTGTTGTAGATGGAGGTAGTGCAGATTCAAGTTGTGAATATGCCGAGCCCTTATGTGATCATCTTGTACATTCAGAGCGTGGTCGTGCAAGGCAAATGAATGCAGGGGAAAAAATAGCAAATGGTACGCTGTTATGGTTTTTACATGCGGATAGCATCCCTTCTGATGTTGTTCTTGATCGGTTACGAGAGGTATGTGGGAGCAGCGAAGTTATCTGGGGTCGTTTTAATATTTGCATGTCAGGGAGGCATTTTTTATTGAAGATGGTGGCATTCATGATGAATATTAGATCCAGAGTGACAGGAATTGCTACCGGAGATCAGGGGATCTTTATCCATAGAGATTTATTTAAGAAAGTGAATGGATTCCCCGAACTTCTGTTGATGGAAGATATTTCGATTTGCGGGGAATTAAAAAAAATCAAGATACCCCTGTGCTGCACGGAAAAACTGCTTACCTCCAGTAGAAGATGGGAAGAGAAAGGTATTTTTCGCACTATTGTGTTTATGTGGTGGATACGGTGTGCCTATGCGATGGGAAGGAACCCGAAAAATTTGCATCAACAATATTATAATTAATTGATGAAGGTTAACTACAAATAGTATGCCAGCAACCAGGGAAAAAATGATTTATCCTGAAGCGGCGATAATGGTCTTTGCAAAGGCTCCTGTAGCGGGTGAGGTGAAGACTCGTTTAAGTAGTATGCTGGGTGCTCGTGGAGCAGCAAGGCTGCATGCAAGTATGGTTAGGCATGTACTATCCAGGCTGGATGGTTGCGCATTAAGCCCGGTTCAATTGTGGTGTGCACCTGATTGTCGGCATCCATTCTTTTCTTCATGTCGGCGTAAATTTTCTGTAAGACTGAGATCGCAAGCGCCAGGAGACCTTGGCCAACGTATGCATCGTGCTTTTCAATTTACGCTTAAGTCATCACCTTATGCACTATTGATAGGAACAGATGCGCCTGAGTTAACCGGCAACATGATTAAACACTCATTGTTAGCACTTAAGAACGGCAAGGATGCCGTGTTTGTACCTGCTCTTGATGGCGGGTATGTACTGGTGGGTTTAAGAAAGCCGGTCAGGGGCTTATTTTCAGGAATTCAATGGGGAAGTGAGGATGTTATGAAGGAGACTCGAGAGCGATTACGGAAGCACCAACTGGACTGGCTTGAACTGCCGCCATGCGGAGATATTGATACAAAGAAAGACCTCAAACGAATGAAGAGGGATGCCTCTGTTACGGTCGGTTAGCGGTTGTAGTTTAGGGACTCTGTGTCTTGCCAGGCTTATGCCTTGGCAATTGTGCGGTGAGCACCGCTGTCAATTGCCTTTCCAGTTGCACTATAGGCAATATTTTCCGGATTTTGTCCATGTAGAATAGCCAGGGCCTGTCGGATTTTTCTCTGTGAATTATCTATGATGGTGCCATTTGTCTGGTTATATTGCCTGCACTTATCAATGGATGTCAGAAGTGATTCCCATTTATCCGTTAATTTTGCTGCTGACACGGTGTCACTGGAGCACCATTGGATGCATTCTTTTACCTGCCTTGTGTCAAAGTCAACTTGTTTCAGGGCTGAATTGCGTTGCTCATTAATCTGTTCCAGTTGGCCAATTTTATCCTGTTTTATGCTGGCCAGTTTTATTAACTCTTCCGGGTTATCTGCCAGGCTTGTGCGTTCATCAGACAGGATATCCAACAGCATCTCTGCGCATTCCAGTTCCTGGGATATCAGCTTTTCAAGCTGCACATATGTGTTTTGCTTATTCATGATAAGTAAATGTTAGGCGGCTGGCGGTAACTGGCTTTCCAGCATAGTCAGTTTTTGCGCAATGGTTGAAGGGCTGATGTTAAGGTGACCATTGGCGATGTTTTGCCTGGCTGCATCGATTCGTTGAGCATCAACTACTGGTTGGGCATTAAGCTGTTCCTCAAGTTGATGTAATTGTTTAGCAGATTCTGTCAAGCTTACGGTCTCTCCTGTTGATGATTTGCCTGTCTCGCGCTGTTTCTGATTAGGCTCATGGTTTACTGGCGTAACTTCACGCTGTTCATGGGATCCGGTAAATAGAGTTCCAGATATGTTATTGATTTCTATTGCCATAATATTTACTCCCGAAGCCTTATTGCGCTTCATTGTTTATTATATCGACCACCCGCAAATAAACTTTATAAAAGTGTGGTAGTATCCAGTTCACAAAATGACCTCTACAATCCCCTTATCAATTACGATGCCTTCAATTACCCTGTTAGATCTCAGATTCTTTACCTTTACTCTCTGCCCTGATACGCCGTCACTAAGTGATTGCCCTCTAGAGCGAACCTGTATGCCATTACGTATGGCCAGGAGGCTAACTTTCTGTCCACGATGAACCAGTTTGGGTGCTTCGAGGATACTGGCAATAAGTACCGAGCCCCTTTGAACAGACCTTTTTAGTACCAGACCTTTTGCCTGTTCTGGCTGGTCAAGGTAATTGATCGGGAGGGAACCCAGATCCATACGCTTAAGGGTGAAGTCAGATGCAGATAATTGTTCACCTCTGTGCATTCCCCTCGTGGCTATTAGCGCATCGGTATATGCGGTGATATGGGCCTGTACGTATATGGTCCAGGGCTTGGGTGCAAGGCATCTTACCCCCACTGTGGTATGGCCAATGAACTTCTCTGTCGGAGAAGAAAATGTTTCAAGCTCACTCATACATTCCGGCAGTAACAGTCTTGCATCCAGCCGACTTACCGTAATGTCCGGTTCGGTATCCAGGGATTTTGATGTTTTTTTAAGTATATAATTCCTGGAGGCATCCAGAATGGAGGCATGATTCTGATAGGCAATTTGCTCTGCATGTACAGAAGAAATGCTCATACATAGCAAGGACAAGCAACAACTTGCCGACAAAAGGCAAAATCCTTTGAAACCTTGCCGCTTTTCCCTGTTTTGTTTAGTCATCGTTAATGGTATAAAAAGTAAGTAGATACAATGCTTTGTATGATAACGGAGCGATCTCTTGTCAAAATTACGTCAGAAAACTTCTGTATATCTATCGATATTGATTAATAAGCAATTCCCGTGCCAGCGCCAGAGGGTGGCGGGCTGAAGATCTCAAGGAGTTCATTAACTGGCCGATATCATATTCAATATGCAGGTTATTATCGGGAATCAAGCCCCTAATGAATGAGGAATAAATATGGCTAGCCTAATGGACAGTGTTGACCAACGTACCCAGCTTGCTGGCCATAATCGGCTGGAATTATTGTTATTCAGTTTGGGAGGCAAACAGGAATTTGGCATCAATGTTTTTAAGGTTAAGGAAGTCATTTTATGTCCTCCGTTGACTAAATTACCTAATGCACACCCTATAGTGCTGGGTGTGGCTCATTTGCGTGGGCAGACCATTTCGGTGATGGATCTTTCGTTGGCGATTGGCGGTCCTCCAATAGAAAATGTAGCAGAGAGTTATGTGATTATTACGGAATACAACCGGACTACTCAGGGCTTTCTGGTTCATTCGGTTAATCAGATTATCAATAAAAACTGGGAGGACATACTGCCACCTCCGAAAGGTTCCGGGGAAGGGAGTTATCTAACTGCAGTAACCAAACATAATGATGATCTAATAGAGGTCCTGGATGTTGAAAAGGTCATGGCCGAGGTAGTGGGGATGGGTAAGGGAGTATCAGACGATCTTGCGGATGACGCACATAATGTATCACCTGATATCCATACTGTGTTGGTTGTTGATGATTCATCAGTGGCCAGAAACCAGATCAAAAGAACTCTGGATCAAATAGGATATCAGTCCAAACTGGCGAAGAATGGAAAAGAAGGGCTGGATATTCTAAAGCAGTGGGCTTCTGAAGGGCCAATACAGGATCGGGTCATGTTGGTTATATCCGATATTGAAATGCCTATAATGGATGGTTATACCTTGACTACGGAAATCCGGAAAGATCCAGGCCTGCAAGGGCTTTATATTATTTTGCACACCTCTTTAAGTGGTATCTTTAACAATGCAATGGTTAAAAAGGTAGGCGCTAATAAATTTGTGCCGAAATTTAATGCAGATGATCTGGCGAATACGATTATGGAATCCTTGCAGGATATTACAGGTTCCCAAAGAGCTGCATCCTAAGTTATCACTCCTGATAGAGTGCCTGTTCCAAACTTTAAGGCATTTCCGATTAATTCATGGCGTGATAATTTGAATATCAGGAATAATAACATTATAAATCTGTCTTCCTGTATGATTATAATAAGAAAATAATTGCTGGTCACCCGGAAAACCATATACCCTGCCGGGGTTTTAATGTGAATGGATATTTTTTATGAGGAATTTCCTCTGAACCATTGAAATAAATTGTAATGGCCATTTGCTAATTAAAGCATAATGAATAGTAAATATTTTTCGGTGATATAGAGATTAGCAAATAGATCAGGAAGAAATATTGTCACCAGTATCCAATTTATCCGATTACAATATATTCAGGGATTATCTTGAAAATGCCTGTGGCATTGTATTGGGTGATAACAAGCAATATCTGGTAGCAAGCCGTTTGACGCGGCTGATGGCAGAAAAGCATATGACTAGTTTGGGCCAGTTGCTGGAAGAGTTGATTAATAAAAATAACCTGTCCTTGCAGGAACAAATTATTGATGCAATGACTACAAATGAAACCTCATGGTTTCGTGATGCTCATCCGTTTGCCACTCTAAAGCAAGATATACTTCCAGAAATAAGCAGGGGTCGAAAATCTCCAATACGGATTTGGTCTTCAGCATGTTCTTCAGGCCAGGAACCATATTCCATGAGTATGAGTATCCATGAGTTCCAGATGTCGAACCCCGGACTGTTGAACGCTGATGTGCAGATAATAGCCACAGATATTTCATCTGCTATGTTGAGCTTTTCAAAAAAAGCTAAATATGAGAGCCTGGCTATGGCAAGAGGATTGTCTGAGGAGAGAAAGAAGCGTTACTTTCATGAAGTGGATGGCGGCTGGGAGATAAATCAGGACATAAGGTCAAGAATGGAGTTTCGGGAACTGAATTTGATGGATAATTATGCGTTACTGGGTAAGTTTGATATCGTTTTCTGCAGAAATGTACTGATCTATTTTTCATCTAAATCCAAGCAAGACATACTTGAACGAATAACTAAAACACTTAACCCCGCTGGCTACCTGTGTCTTGGTGGATCAGAATCGCTAACTGGAGTCGCAGATCGATATGATATTATTCGGTCCAGTGGAGGTGTTATATATAAACTAAAGCCCTAGTATTTCGTTTATCTAATTTCCATTCTTTTGCTTGCATCTCATTAAAATATCATCCTGCCCTGTTTTTCAATCCATGTGTATCCGCATGGCTCGCTACAAATGTTGCCGTTCATCTGGAAGAAGTTGCCGTTTTATTATTCATAATCCCTTTGATTTAATTCCAACTATCTGTATTTAATGAATAAACAATGTTGGCATGGCCCTTGCAGACACTTTATATGAAAAGAGTTTTTGCATAGAGAGCAATGAATCAGGATGTTGAGTAACTTTTGGAGTGTTGAATGCCAATAAATTTTGACAAGGCGTTAGGTAGTCACGAAAGGGCGCTGTTACTGCAATCACGCAGGACCAGTATTCTTGCGTCCAATATTGCGAATGCAGACACCCCTGGCTACAAGGCAAGAGATATGGATTTTAATCAGGCCCTGAAGAAGGCCAAATTCAATACGGATTCACCGGCCTCATTAAAGACTACTCATGCAGCACACTTTTCGAGCGTATCAAAGGGCGTGTTTTCAGATGTGGCGATGACCTATCGCACTCCATCACAGCCATCCCTTGATGGTAACACCGTTGAGCTACAGAAAGAGCAGGCTGCATTTGCTGAGAATGCAGTTCGGTATCAGGCAACGCTAAAATTTCTGGGCGGCAGGTTTAAGGGAATACGTGCAGCATTAAGGGGAGAATAATAGATGTCACTGTTTAAAGTTTTTGATGTAGCAGGGTCAGGGATGATGGCGCAATCACTGAGGTTGAATACAACGGCCAGTAATATGGCTAATGCGAATAGTGTCAGTGGTGATCCTGATCAGGCATATCGCGCCCGGCATCCGGTCTTTTCAGCCATGATGAATAGCATGACGATAGATGAGGCTTCTGCAATCGGCGTGCAGGTTAACGGCATTATAGAACAGCAAACGCCACCGGTCAGGCTATATGATCCGGGTAACCCATTGGCGGATGAGCAGGGTTATGTATACCAGTCTAATGTAAATATCGTGGAAGAAATGGCCAATATGATTTCTGCGTCACGGTCATTCCAGAACAATGTAGAGGCAATGAATACGGCCAAGCAAATGTTGGCGGCAACCTTGCGTCTGGGTGACTAATGGTGTTCGGGATAAGGCGTATGAGATTTGAAATGAAGATGATTAGAGAGAATGTTCGAGGGATAAGAAATGATTGAAACTAATGTTGATCTTTACCAGAGGCTGGGTTTGGCTTTGCCAGAGGCAAAGAAGGATGTCGAGTTGGGTCAGGACGCATTTTTAAAATTAATGACCACCCAGCTTCAGAACCAGGATCCTTTTAAGCCACTGGAGAGTGGTGACTTCCTTGGCCAGATTGCCCAGTTTAGTACGGTCTCTGGCATCGGTGACCTGAATGAATCATTTGCAACATTTGCAGGCTCACTGGCATCTAATCAGGCATTGCAGGCATCAACGCTGGTGGGCCGATCGGTTTTGGCTGCAGCGGAGATGGGTCGCTTGCCGGAAGAGCAATCATTTTCTGGTGTCGTAGAGATTACCGACAGTGCAACAGACTTGAATATTGAAATATTGGATGGCAGCGGGCAGGTAGTGAAGCAGTTGAATCTGGGTGCGCAGGATCAGGGTCTGGCTCAATTTATCTGGGACGGGATTAAGGATGATGGCTCAAAGGCTGCGCCAGGTGAATACAGGATTAGGGCCATAGCAGAAATTTCAGGTGAGCAGCTTGAAATGAACACTTCTGGATATGGGTATGTATCAGGCCCGCCTTCATTATCAGGTGTGGTCGATCTTACCCAGGATGTAACTGACCTGACGGTAGAGATTACAGATGCAAGTGGACAACTTTTGAAGAATCTTCAGTTGGGCAAACAGGATGAAGGTTTTATTTCTTTCCAATGGAACGGTTTGGCCGATGATGGAAGACAGGTTGGCCCGGGAAATTACAAGATGAGGGCCACGGGTACCTATTTGGGTAAACCGGTTGCATATGAAACGTTAGTAGAGACCCGTGTGGAAAGTGTCACGCTGGGTAAGGGCGGACAAGGGCTTACACTGAATGTTTCTGGTAATGGTGAAATCAGTTTTGATCAGGTTAGACAGGTTAAGTAACTAATTTTAAGTAGTGAACTAATTTAAAGAGTTAATTATTGATACAGGAGAATTATTATGCCTTTTCGCGCAGCGCTTAGTGGTCTAAATGCAGCATCATCAGAACTTAGGGTGATTGGTAATAACGTTGCAAATACTGCAACAACGGGTTTCAAGAAGTCGCGTGCTGAATTTGCAGACGTTTATGCATCCTCTAATCTGGGTGCGGCCTCAAATGCAATTGGTACGGGTGTCAAGATTTCTACAGTTTCCCAGCAATTCAGTCAGGGGAATATCGAGTTTACGGATAATAACCTTGATCTGGCCGTGAGTGGATCCGGCTTTCTTGTTATGAACGATAGTGGCGTTACCGTATATACAAGGTCAGGTGCTCTCGGTGTAGACCGTAGTGACAATATCGTGAATAGTGCGGGTCAGATCCTTACCGGTTTTCAGGCAGATTCTGCAGGCAACATTACCGGGGCTATTGGAGACCTGGTGCTGGACAGATCAGATATTCCACCACAGGCAACCTCCACCTTGGCCATGGGCCTTAATCTTGATGCTTCTGGCAGTGTACCTAGTGCTACGGCAACAACCAGTCTAACATTACCCGCAGCCATAATTCTTGATGGTGATGCCCCAGCGGGTTGGACAGCAGGCCCTTCATTTACTATCAGAGATAACTATGGCACGGCCAGGACTGTACATCTGGAATATAACCAAACGGGCGGCGCTACTACTGATTTATTTGATATCCGGCTTGTTGATGAGACTGTAGGTGGGGGTGGCCCGTTTACTGCCAGCTCCTCAATTGATATTAGTACTGTTACGCCGTCACCTACCACAGTAAATTTTAGCTGGGTTCCTCAAACCGCGACAGGCGCGCAGTCAACAATTACTGTTGCGTTAAATTTAGGTTCTGCAACCATTGTTCCATCCGCTGTAAATGGTGATACAACAGCAGTAGCAACGGCAGCCACGGTCAACGATGGTACTGCGCAGTCAGCATTCAATGAGGCTGATTCAACTACCTATAATCACTCCACATCCTTGACCGTATTTGATTCTCTAGGCACAAGCCACCTGTTAACGACGTACTTCAGAAAAACCACCCAGGCGAATGAATGGGAGATGTATACGTTCGCAGATGGTACACGTGTGGATGCAGCATCCGGTGCGGGAGACCAGATGATTTTTTCGACAGCCGGTGCACTGACAACACCGGTGACACCTTCTACTATCACGATTCCTTCATTTAGTCCTGGTGGTGGTGCTGCGGCGATGACAATTGCGACAACTATATCTAATGTTACTCAGTATGGTTCTGCGTTTAGCGTAAATTCCCTGTTGCAGAATGGTTTTACCACCGGGCAGTTGAGTGGTGTGGATATTGGAGAAACCGGGATTATCACGGCCAGGTTTACCAATGGGCAATCCAGTACGCTGGCACAGGTGGCGCTGGCAAACTTCAGTAACGAGCAGGGTCTGCAGCAGTTAGGGGATTCAACCTGGGCCGAAAGTTTTGAATCAGGTGCGGCGTTAGTAGGAGCACCGGCTACAGGTAGTCTGGGTGTTCTCGTATCCGGTGCGCTGGAAGGGTCTAATGTTGATCTGACCGAGCAACTGGTGGCCCTGATTACGGCACAACGTAACTTCCAGGCCAATGCACAGGTTATTGAGACGGCCGACGCAGTTACCCAGACCATTATCAATATCCGTTAATACTTTTTATTGATTAAGACTTCTTACTGGTTAAGGACTTTATGGATCGTTTACTCTACATAGCAATGAGTGGTGCCAAGCAGATTATGCAGGCGCAGGCTGTTAATTCAAACAACCTGGCTAACGTTAGCACAATGGGGTTTCGTGCAGACATGATAGCGGCGCAGGAAAGGCCGGTAGAAGGGCCCGGATATAAAACCAGGGTCTACTCGGAAGCGGTTCAGTCCGGTGTGGATTTTACTCAAGGTTCAATTATCACAACAGGTAATGATCTGGACGTTGCGATCCGAGGCAAGGGATGGATTGCAGTGCAGTCAAAGGATGGAACTGAGGCCTATACCCGCGCAGGTGAGCTGCATATTAATGCAAATGGTCAATTGCTAACCGGTTCGGGTAATCAGGTGCTTGGAAATGGGGGCCCTATTGCAATACCACCGTTTGACAAGTTGGAGATAGGAGGCGATGGCACCATTTCTATTCTGCCTGCCGGGCAGGAGTCATCTGCTCTTGCGGTGCTGGATCGAATCAAGCTGGTGAACCCGCAACAGGATCAGCTGGAGAAAAATTCAGAGGGTTTATTAAAGATGAAGGGTGAAGATGCGCAGACGGTAATTGCAGATTCATCCATAACACTCATATCCGGGGCCCTGGAATCCAGTAACGTAAATTCGATTGCCTCTATGGTTTCTATGATCGAGTATTCCCGCCAATATGAAATGCAGATCAAGATGATGAAGGAAGCAGATGATAATGCTTCGTCATCTATGACGGTAATGAGATTAAGCTAGTCATGTTAACAAGGTTATTAATGAAAATAGTTTCTGATTACAAAGCCTGTAAAGGAGAAGAAGTATGAACCCCGCATTGTGGATATCCAAGACAGGAGTAGACGCGCAGCAAACACGAATGGCGGTTATCTCCAACAATATGGCCAATGTAAGCACTACCGGCTTTAAGCGTGGACGTGCGGTTTTTGAAGACCTTTTGTATCAAAATATTCGACAGGTCGGCGGTCAGTCATCACAGGCGACACAATTGCCAACCGGTTTTTCGCTTGGCGCGGGTGTGCGCACGGTCGCCACGGAAAAGATTCATACGCAGGGGAATTTAACCAAAACTGACAACTCGCTGGATATGGCAGTTTCAGGCCAGGGATTTCTCCAGATATTAAAACCGGATGGTACGATTGCCTATACCAGAG
>DAOWEP010000019.1 GCA_030638455.1 Gammaproteobacteria bacterium | reverse complement strand
TGTTGAAAAATTCATGGCTGGGGCGTAAGTATTCCAGCTTTAATTACGCCATATCACTAAATATCTATTCAGGTTGAATATCCCATGAATAATTCACTTGAGGGTAACGAAACCAGCTCTCGAATTGCACCAAAAGGCATAACCCTCCGCCAAAAAGTCATTGGCGCATTTATAGCATTGATTATCCTCATGTGTGTGGGTATGGGCATCACGCTACTCAGATTAGCTGATGTCGTTGTATTAGGTTCCGGTGTTATTAATCATCGCCAACCTGCCGTACAAGGCTATTTGGAACTTATTCAGGATACCAATCTGGCCACCGCTCTAGTGAATGGTTATTTATTGACTGCCGAGAAAACCAGCAAAGAGCATTTTGAAGTTCTTGAGAGTCAAGTAAGGTCAAAATTTAAACACCTTAAAACAATAGCTCAGAGCGATAGAAATCTGGATGCCACAGACATAACTGCATTACAACAGGCAGAAGAATTATTTGACAAGTTTTATAAATACGCCGATCGGCTGTTTTATTTACGTGAGCATGATCTGGAGAATTACCCCGGTCTTGAAATGGCCGCAACGCTATTAAACCCTTACACACTGGAATACCTGGGCTATATCAATGAATTAATTATTGATGAAGATTACAATGCCCCTACCGCAGAACAAAGACACCGTATTGGCAAGCTTCTGATTGAATTGCGTTATAGCTGGTTACAAATGAATAATGCCTTCCGCCTATTTTTCAATACACGTTCAGGCAATGCACTGCATAATTTTAACAGTTATAGCAATGTGAATGCTGAGGCTTTTTCTGAACTAAAGGCAATGGATGATATTGAAGTGGGTCTTAATGGTCTTGATCGACTAGCGTTTTTACGTCATATGCGCATATCAAATACACCCAAAATTGTAAAAGTTATTCAGGATGATGCCTGGCGAACAGACATTTATATTATGAGGACCGAAGTGTATCCCCTGATAAGTGAACTGCGTGATATCCTGCAGAATTTATCAGATAAACAGGTGACAGGGTCAATCGAAGATGGCAGTAAGTTAACCGACACGCTGTATAAAACCTATTATTACGCGGGTATCCTGCTCTTTTTAGCGGTTGCTATTGCTCTAGTGATTGTAATAATGATCATCAGGGGGATGACGCCTATTGGTACGCTGACTCATATTGTAGACAAGATATCGTTTGAAGAGCCCAAGACTATTGATAACACATTAATGGTGCGAGGTGATGAAGTCGGCAGCCTGGCCCGTGCATTCAGCCATATGATTACGCGCTTATCTGACTCATACAACATAATAGAGAATCGTAATGTCGAATTGTTGCATGCGATGAGAAAAGTGGAAGCAGCCAACCACGCAAAAAATGAATTTCTCTCCAATATGTCACACGAGTTGCGTACACCCATGCATGCAATTTTGAGCTTTTCAGAATTTGGTAAGTCAGATTTCGATACATCAGAGCGGACGGAGCTCATCAATTATTTCTCGATAATTCATTCCAGTGGTGAACAGTTACTGGCCTTGTTAAACAATCTACTGGATCTTTCCAAATTTGAAACGGGTAAAATGGAAATCGACCTATTAGAATGTGACCTACGAACAACGGTTGAAGAGTGTATAGCCAAGGAAGAGTCAAGGCTAAAGGAGAAGGAGCTTTCAGTAGAAATCAGTACGCCAGATTGTGATACCCTGGCGTCTTTCGATATTCAGAAAATTATCCGGGTGGTTATCAATTTGCTATCCAATGCTATTAAATTCACCCCCGAAGGTAAGAAGATCACCATTGAGTTTGAAGACGATATCATCGCTTTAGACCAGCAGGGTGATGGTGCTACCTGCTCTGCCATCCGCTTTTCTATCCTTGATGAAGGGGTTGGCATTCCGGAAGATGAGTTAGAGCTGGTATTCGAAAAATTTTCCCAGAGTAGCACTACCTGGACAGGCGCTGGTGGCAAAGGGCTTGGCTTGCCGATATGTAAGGAAATTATCGAAGCTCACTCAGGCAAGATTTGGGCAGAAAATAACCCTGAGGGTGGCACTATATTCAGGTTTGTTATTCCTCGCGAAGAAATTGTTGAGAAGAAACCTGAAATGACCTTGATTGACGAATACTCAAGTTCAAAGGCGGTTTGAATGAAATAGGCAATTTTAATGAATAATTGCAATGGATTAAACGAATTTTCATCTATTTGATTGAGTTAAACGATATAGATATTTATAAGAGAAAATTTCAAAGAGGAGGTCTGCAATGACCATCAATAAGAACATGATGAATATTCAGGGCAGTAGTCGGTGTTGGTTCCAGAGTATGCTTGCTGTCATCGTCGTACTTGGCGGCATTGTCGGCCAGGCCATCGCCAAGGAGCCACTGGTGTTGGGTGTACATCCATACCTGGAGTCGAAAGAGGTGCAAAAACGTTTCAGTCCTCTTGCGAAATACCTTGGTGACGCCATTGGCAGATCTATTCGGGTAGAGGTGAGTTCAGGTTATGATACCCACATCAAGGCGGTTGGAAAAGGCCACTACGATATTGCCTATCTTGGCCCTTTGTCATACGTCAAGCTAACCCATAGTTTTGGCAATCAAGTGATCCTGGGCCGACTTGAGATCATTGGTAAGCCGACTTTCCAGGGTAAGATCATAGTTCGTATTGATTCTCCAATACGAAAAGTAAGTGACCTGAAAGGCAAGCATTTTGCCTTCGGTAATCGTAGTTCTACCATGAGCTATTTGGTGCCAAAGCACGTACTGAGTGAGGCGGGTGTTGAACTGAAGGATTTAGCGAAAATGCACTTTGCAGGTAGCCATACCAAAGTTGCCCAGACTGTTTTAGATGGGGGGGCTGATGCAGGCGCCGTTAAGGAAGAAGTCTATTATAAAAACCACACCAAGGGATTGAAGGTGCTGGCAAGTACCCCACCTATTTCAGAGCACGTATTTACTGCCAGTAAGACAATGCAACCAACGATGATAAATGCCATTCGTAATGCATTCTATGGTATGCATAAAACCCCTGAAGGCAAGACTGCCATGCGTTCGATCAAGGCCACCATGACGGGCGTAGTGCCAGCGGCAGATTCTGATTACGATAACCTCCGCGTTATGTGGACACCTTAGCAAAATTCCGTGATATGCTACTGCTCGTCGTGTCTTGAGCTGCAAGAAACGCTCTTCAAAACATAGCCATGGGGTCAAGTCTGTACATTTATCACGTTACATAAGAGCACCAGAATATAAAAACTTTACCCCTTTATTTTTCTTTCAGAAATGTTATTCGACATATGCAACACCCATACCCTCAAGACCGCAATAGCCTGTGGGGTTCTTGGCTAAATACTGCTGGTGATAATCTTCTGCATAGTAGAATTCAGGCGCATCGATTATTTCCGTGGTTATGGTTCCATGACCACTTTCTGACAATAAGTCCTGAAAATGTTTCCTGGAAGTAATAGCCAACGACTTTTGCACAGGTGTATACGCATAGAGACCAGAACGATACTGTGTACCCTGATCATTACCCTGGCGCATTCCCTGAGTTGGATTATGCTCCTGCCAGAACATCCTCAATAAATCCTGATAGGAAACCAGTAACGGGTCAAACAGTACACGGACGACTTCATTGTGGCCTGTCATGCCCGAACATACTTCCTGATACGTCGGGTTAGGCGTATACCCGCCTGCATAACCTACCGCTGTTGAATAGACTCCCGCCGTCTCCCAAAAGCGTCGTTCCACTCCCCAGAAACAACCCATGCCAAACATGGCCATTTCCATATTTTCCGGGAAAGGTGGTTGCAGTGGCTTACGATTTACGTGATGTTGATACGGAACCTGCATAGGTTCATCACGACCCGGTAGAGCATCATGCTGCTCTGGTAACATGGATTTATCAGCTAACATAGAAAAACCTTTTATATAACCATTCCCTAAATTAGTCGACCGGCCGTTGCGATAGCGACCACTATTAACCCCAGTATGATATTGATTCCTCCCAGCATGCGTATCTGGCCCCGCGCCTTTCCACCTGCTGACCAGTCCTGATCTGCTACCGCCTTCTTTAACTTGCTGTAAGGTGCAAAAAATACATGCATGAAAAGCAGGATCATGAATAGTCCGATGGCCAACATCAAGTGTACATACAATGGTGTTGCGGCCATGGTCTGCCATATGGAAAAGATCATTAGATAACCGGTTACGGGCAACAGGATTACGCAGACCCAGACTAACGGGAAAAATCGGGCGAACACACTTGTCCATAACTGCAAACGTTGTGG
>DAOWEP010000049.1 GCA_030638455.1 Gammaproteobacteria bacterium | reverse complement strand
GAAGTTCATCACCATGAGGTGGCAACCGCAGGACAGTGTGAAATCGGTGTAGGATTCAACACTCTGGTTCGCAAGGCTGATGAAGTTCAGATTCTGAAATATGTGGTACAAAATGTTGCTCACGCCTATGGCAAAACAGCAACCTTTATGCCCAAGCCAATCGTTGGTGACAACGGCAGTGGCATGCATGTCCACATGTCACTGGCAAAAGATGGAAAAAACCTGTTTAGTGGCAACAAATATGGTGGGCTTTCAGATAACGCGCTTTATTATATTGGCGGCATCATTAAGCATGCACGTGCATTGAATGCATTCGCTAACGCCAGCACCAACAGCTACAAGCGTCTGGTACCGGGCTTCGAAGCACCTGTTATGCTGGCGTATTCAGCACGTAACCGCTCTGCTTCTATTCGTATTCCACATGTGCCCAACCCTAAAGGTCGCAGAATTGAAATTCGCTTCCCGGATTCAACTGCAAACCCATACCTTGCTTTCTCTGCCATGATGATGGCCGGCCTTGACGGCATCAAGAACAAGCTCAAGCCAGGCGATGCGATGGATAAGGATCTTTATGACCTGCCGGCGGAAGAAGCGGCCGATATTCCAACCGTTTGTCACTCCCTGGATCAGGCTTTGGAAGCACTCGATGCCGACCGCAAGTTCCTGACTGCGGGTGGCGTGTTCACCGATGACATGCTGGACGGTTACCTTAACCTTAAGATGGAAGAAGTTACACGCATGCGTATGACTACCCATCCTATTGAGTTTGATATGTACTACAGTCTGTAAGCTCTGGTTTTTTCATCTCATTGCTACAGTAAGAAAGCCCCGATCTTCGGGGCTTTCTTTTTTTCAAGCCATGTATACTACAAATCTATCCCGAATCTGTTGAAGATGGCTATCGTCAGGGCTATAGTTAATCCATGATCAAATTACTCTTCATTACTTTTTCGATAGCCATGTGTCTTGTCAATACAGCGCATGCGGAAGTTTATCGTTCGGTTGATGAGTCAGGAAATATTATTTTTACTGACAAACCACATAAAAATTCTGAGAAGGTAGATTTACCGGGGCTTACTACCTACGAGTCTCCTCCTTACAAGGAAATTAAGGCCGAGAAAATTAAAAAACCGATAACGAAGTTTACTTCGTACTCTGAATTTAAAATACTTAGTCCAGCTAGTAAGGACACCATTCGTAATGCCGATGGTGACGTAACGGTAAACTTGCTGGTAACTCCTGAACTACAGGTAAAGCTTGGGCACCGAATAGTACTGTATGTAGATGGATCTAAAGTAACCAGTACCACTGTAACCAGATATAAACTAACTAATGTGGACAGAGGCTCACATACACTATCAGCTCAGATTGTTGACAGTAACGGCAAGCCCTATAGCGAGCTTATATCTACGGTATTTTATCTGGCCTTAGTAGATGATGCTTCTAAGGAAGACACTCAAACTGGATACGATCCCGATTACGACCCAAAAATATCGCCAGACTACAAATCTAAATCTTCACCTGGCTACGAGTCAAAACCATCCCCGGGCTACAAACCAGCTCCAGCTCCTAACTATAAATCCAAGCCATCTCCGGGCTACAAGCCAAAAGCATCGCCTGGATACAAGCCCTGACAATATACCCTAAATGCACTATAATGGTGCATAAATAGAGGGCATGCTCTTTTTTATCATTATTTCCTGATTCCCTCTTTCCACCGATTGCCTGTATGGGGATCTTTAAAGATAAATCTATTTTTCTATCTATTTGTTTAATATAGATTTTTAAATTTTTCGCTCAATATCAGGGCATTTTTTCATGGCTCTGGCCAAAGTTGGATTGGTTTTTGCAAGTTAAAGAGGCATGCATGCGGAAAAAATCATGATTGAGCAGTCTCAACATCCAATTCTTGAAAATCTTGCAACGTCTGTGCTTGTGCTGGATAGCGAATTGCGGATTGAATATGTAAATCCTGCGGCTGAAACACTTTTTGAAATCAGCGCTAAAAAGGCGTATGGCCGCCAATGGAGCGATATAGCGACCACATCAAACGGGTTTATTGATCTGCTCCAGTCATCACTCGATACGACTCACCCCTTTTCAGAGAGAGAGCTGGCATTAACTACAGCAGGCAACAAAACCATAACTGTGGATTGTACGGTTACACCTATGCTGGAACCGCAGTATGGCAAAGGGCTACTGATAGAAATTATAAGCCTTGATCGTCAACTACAGATCAGCAAGGAAGAAACCCTTATTTCACAACACCACGCGGTCAGCGCCTTGATCCGTGGTATGGCCCATGAAATCAAGAATCCACTTGGTGGCTTGCGGGGTGCTGCTCAGTTACTTGAACGTGAATTACCAAGTGAAGAACTGAAAGAATTTACCCAGGTCATTATCCATGAGGCTGACCGTTTGCAAAACCTTGTTGACCGCATGCTTGGGCCGATTAAATTACCTGCAAAACAGCCAGTCAATATTCATATGGTTATGGAGCGAGTCAGAAGCCTTGCCAGGGCAGAGGTGCCGCCCGGTATTTCTGTAAAGTTTGATTATGACCCCAGTATTCCTGACCTGAACGCGGACCCGGAACAATTGATTCAGGCTGTTTTAAATCTGGTTCGCAACGCATTGCAGGCTCTGGGTGAAGAAGGCGAGATTATTTTACGAACACGCACACAAAGACAATTCACCATTGGCCACCAGCGTCACAAACTCGTGGCACTGATTGAGGTAATCGACAATGGCCCAGGAATACCGGATGAAATTCTGGACACAATTTTCTTCCCGATGATTACTGGCCGTGCTGACGGTAGTGGTCTCGGATTATCGATTGCACAATCTTTAATAAACCGCCATGGCGGATTGATTGAATGTACAAGTAAACCCGGCAACACAGTCTTCCAGATACTTTTGCCCCTGGAGAATTCCTGATGACGAATAATGAGAAAGTATGGGTGATTGATGATGATCGCTCGATCCGCTGGGTACTGGAGAAGGCGCTCAGCGGGGCCGGTATGGATGTATCCTGCTTTGAGGATAGCTCAACCATTCTTGATCGGTTATCAGGTGAGCAACCAGATGTAATTATCAGTGATATCCGCATGCCCGGCATGGACGGTATTGAGCTGCTTGAAAAAATAAATTATGAATACCCTGAAATTCCCGTCATCATCATAACCGCTCATTCAGACCTGGACAGTGCACTTTCTGCCTATCAGGGCGGGGCCTTTGAATACCTGCCAAAACCGTTTGATGTAGACGAGGCTGTGGTGCTTGTTCAGCGTGCCTTCAAACAACGTAACAAATCACTGCAAAAGCAGGGAACCGCCCTGGATGCTAAGCAGGAAATCATTGGTGAAGCACCTGCAATGCAGGAGGTATTCAGGGCTATTGGCCGCCTTTCCCGTTCAAACATCACGGTCATGATTACTGGCGAATCAGGCACCGGAAAAGAGTTGGTTGCACAGGCCTTGCATCGGCATAGTCCGCGCGCGAACGAACCCTTTATTGCAATCAATACCGCGGCTATCCCGCGTGATCTACTGGAATCAGAATTATTTGGCCATGAGCGTGGTGCCTTTACAGGTGCACAGGCGCAACGCAAGGGACGTTTTGAACAGGCAGACGGAGGCACATTATTTCTGGATGAAATAGGTGATATGCCTGCCGAACTGCAAACCCGATTGTTACGTGTACTTGCTGATGGTGAGTTTTATCGCGTTGGTGGACACGCGCCGATCAAGGTGGACGTAAGAATCATAGCAGCGACTCATCAGAATTTGTCACAAAGAGTACAGGAAGGCCAGTTCCGTGATGACTTATTTCACCGTTTAAATGTAATACGCATACAACTCCCCGCATTACGTGAGCGTAGTGAAGATATACCCAAACTGATTCAACACTTTCTGGCCTCTGTTGCCAGGGAACTGGGTGTTGAGAACAAGTCTATCCGTTCTGAAGTGATTAATTATCTACAGCAGCTTGAATGGCCGGGGAATGTACGACAACTTGAAAACACCTGCCGTTGGCTAACGGTCATGGCTTCCGGTCGAGAAATCCATATGGAAGATTTACCGCCGGAACTGCTGGCTGAAGCCGGCTCAGTAAGACAGGGTGGTGCCAATTGGGAAGATGCGTTGGAACAGTGGGTAAATCTGCGTCTGGGTTCAGGAGAATCTGATATTTTGTCAGCCGCTACACCCGCGTTTGAGCGAATACTGATTAAGGTTGCACTCAAACATACAGGCGGCCGAAAACAGGATGCAGCCAAACTGTTAGGCTGGGGGCGTAATACACTTACGCGTAAATTAAAAGAACTGGATATGAATGGGGTAGCTTAGCAACATTTCACCCGTTATTAGGCCGTATTCGTCAGTTTAGCCTTAGTGTTCCAACAAGCTGGCTAACTTCTTCCAGTGAATGCCGTTGTAAATATTCCTTAATGCCGCGGTTTATATGTTTGCACACCATGGGGTCATAAAATAATGCGGTACCAATACCCACCGCTGTCGCGCCTGCAATAATAAATTCCAGTGCATCTTCTGCTGTGGTAATGCCACCCTGACCAATGACTGGAATATCATGATCCCTGCATACCTGATAGACCTGATGTACCTTTAACAAGGCAACTGGTTTAATGGCAGGGCCTGAAAGGCCACCCTGATTGTTCCCTATAATCGGGCTTCTGCTCTCAATATCTACTGCCATGCCCATCAATGTATTGATAACTGAAAATGCATCCGTACCCGCTTCAATACATCCGCGTGCATTACCTGCGATATCTGTCTGGTTTGGTGAAAGCTTGGTGATTAACGGTTTTTTGGTGACCTTTCTACATGCCTCTACCACCCGTGCGGACATGGCCGGGTCATTCCCGAAGGTGACACCGCCTTCCTTTACATTCGGACAGGAAATATTAATCTCCATTGCATCTATTGGAGAATCATCGAAACGGCGTGTCACCTCGGCATATTCTTCTACCGTTGACCCTGACACATTCGCAATAAATCGCGTTTCTTCAAAATCCAGTGAGGGTAAAATTGAATTTACCACGTAATCAACACCAGGATTTTGCAGGCCGATTGCATTCAGCATACCCTGCGGAGTTTCATACACTCGGTGAGGAGGGTTACCCAACCTTGGTTCCAGGGTTGTACCTTTCAGGCAAACAGCACCGGCATCTCGGTTAGAAAACCCCTTTACTCTTGTATATTCTTCACCAAACCCGACACAACCAGACAGCAAGACCAATGGTGTGCTAAATTGCATTCCACAAAAATCAACGGACAGCATTTTGTCTTTTGTATTCAAGTCGGTTTATTGGTATCGAACAAATTTTGAGCTTGATAGATATAATTGTACCTAATGTTATCACAGACAACACATATCATAAGTCTAATAGATAGATATACAGAATAACCAAATGTTATTGGTAACACACTATGTTTAATGTGGTCCTTTTTGAGCCGGAAATTCCACCGAATACCGGGAATATTATCCGGCTTTGTTCGAATACCGGCTGCCAGTTGCACTTGATCCAGCCCTACGGATTTGAGCTGGATGACCGAAAGTTGAGACGTGCCGGCCTTGATTACCATGAGTATACGTCCGTAAAAGAATATCCTGACTACCCTGCATTTATAAATACCGCAAAACCATCAAGGATCTATGCATGCACCACCCGTGGCAATACCTATTATTCTGATGCCACCTATGAAAAAGGTGATTTCCTGTTATTCGGCCCCGAAACCCGTGGATTGCCACAGTCCATTCTGGATGCATTACCGGAATCACAACGCCTCAGGATTCCAATGCTTCCGGGTAACCGCAGCCTGAACCTTTCCAATGCGACTGCATTGATTGTATACGAGGCCTGGAGGCAGGCCGGCTTTACAGGGGCAGAATAAACCCTGTGCTAGATAGATTCAGGTTTCAGATCCCTGGCGAAAAGTTCCTGCACCGCATCACGTGGATTAACCCCCTCATATAACACACGGTAGATTTGTTGCGTAATTGGCATCTCTACATTCATCTTTTCTGCCAATCGAACGACTTCCCGAGCCGTCTGAATACCTTCCACCACCTGACCGATTTCAGCCAGAGCTAACTTACAGTTATTTCCCTTTGCCAATGCCAGCCCAAATCGGCGGTTACGGGACTGATCATCTGTGCAGGTTAATACCAGATCACCAAGACCTGTCAGCCCCATAAAGGTTTCCTGGCGCCCACCTAGTGCGTGGCCAAGGCGCATTATTTCTGTGAGTCCACGTGTAATCAGAGCCGCGCGTGTATTGGATCCAAAACCAAGGCCGTCTGCAATGCCTGCGGCTATTGCAAGCACATTTTTGACGGCTCCGCCAAGCTCAACTGCCACAACATCATCCGTTGTATAGGCCCTGAAACTATCATTACATAACAAGCCGGCCAGACTGGCAGCAAAATCAGTATCTTTTGAAGCAACCGTTATTGCGGTTGGAAGTCCCCTTGCCACTTCCTGTGCAAATGTCGGGCCCGAGATGACTGCATAACCACAATCTGCTCCGAGAATTTCTTCTATGTTCTCGTGTAATAACTTTCCAGTGCCCTCTTCAAGACCCTTGGTAGCCCAGATTACATGCATAGTGGGTTTCAATGATGTGGAAATCTGTTGCAGGACACTTCGAAATGCACTGCTGGGTACTACAATCAATACATCATCGGAATTCGCTATCGCCTCAGACAGGTTGTCTACAGGCTGGAGTAATTCAGGAAAGGGAATGCCGGGAAGAAAGGCCTCGTTACTTCTCTCGGTACTCAGGGTTGCGATATGGTCGGGCTCATTGCCCCAGAGAAATACCTTGACCCCGTTACGAGCCAGCAGGATTGCTAATGCTGTTCCCCATGAGCCTGCGCCAAGCACAGCGATTGTAGTGTTCTTCAATACAGATTGCCTTACGGATTTTGTCTGTAATTCTGTGAATAAAAACTATATTCAACTGCACCTGGTCCGACCTACACTAGTGCGTTGCACTCTCCTGCTGCTTTTGTGCCGCTTCCTGCTGTTGGTTATATAGTGCTTCGAAATTTACTGGTTTTATTAGCAACTGGGGAAAACCACCTCTTCTCACCAGGTCGGCAATGGATTCACGGGCAAATGGAAGTAGAACATTAGGACAATAAATCCCCGTCATTTGATTCAGCTCCTTATCCTTAAAACCGGATAACCCGAAAATGCCAGCCTGTTGTATCTCTACCAGATATGCATTTTTCTCGCCTATAGTTGCGGTTATAGTTAATTTGAGCACACACTCGTAAACATGCTCGCCAACCGCTACTGTGGCCACTCCAATATCAATTTTCGCCTCAGGCCGTTTGTCGACTTCCTGGAAAACGGAAGGAGAATTTGGGGATTCAAAGGAAATATCCTTTGTGTAAATTGATATTATCTCCAGGCCTTGCTGGGGTTTTTCTTCAGATGCTTGGTCATTCATAATTATTCTCTCTTAAACTTATATTATTAATCAGGGATTCCTTAACCTTATTGGCCTGTCTTTACCAAAGGAAGATTGTCCTTTTGCCATGCCATAACACCGCCGCCAAGATTGAATACCGCATCAAAGCCCTGCTTTTTTAACTTTGAACATGCAGACACCGACCTGCTCCCGGTCCTGCAGTACACAATAATTGATTTATCCTTGTATTTTTCAATCTTTTTCAGCTGGTTATCTATTTCTTCCAATGGAATATGGATTGCATTTACTATTGCTCCCTGGCTGTATTCATCATCCTTACGAACATCAAGGACTACCGCATTCTGGTGATTAATCATGCTGGTGGCTTCTACAGGACCAACCTGGCCAGGCCCACCTGATTTTCTTTTTAACTCACCCACAATCAGCATTGTTAGCAATGCTGCAAAGATCATAGATAAATAAAGGTGATTACCTACAAATTCTGTAAACTGTTCCATATATCCTGATTTTCTAACTTATTATTAAATTGCGTTTATATTCAGACTACTTGTTGTTGTAGCATATAATCTTACATCACTGGATACTTCAACTACCATTGGGTACTGATCAAGGCGGGTAACAATAGTACACACATCCCTTGCCTGTGGATATTGTGAGTGAGGCTATATCTTAACTTTGAGTACAGAAAACATCACGCATCATGCCAATCAATGCCAATGTTCGCGGATCATCCACACGATAATAAACTCGATTGGCAACTTTTCGTGATCCCAGTATGCCTTTGTCGCGTAGAATAGCCAGATGCTGTGAGATATTGCTTTGCGAGGTACCTACATATTCTACGATTTCCTGCACGCTTACTTCCCGATCACCAAGGGTGCAGAGTATCTTCAGTCTTAAGGGATGAGACATCGCCTTCAACGAACGTGAGGCGCGATCTATATCATCATCATGAGTAATTATCACATCACTATTCATTTTATCGCCCATATTTTCTTGGGTTACTGGCTTATATTGGGTCATTAACAGCTATCCTTGATTATCCTTTTATTACCAATTACATAGACATCCATTATAAAGACCTTAACTAGCCGGAATTAACACTTACTCAAAACCAGAGTATATAAGAGCTGCCTTTATTAGAGGAACATTATACAATAATATACTCATTGTGAAGGTAAAATCTAGACAATTGCAGGATAGTTAGCTCTAATTCCGTCTTATAGCGCTTATAAGTATTTGAAAGTAAAGTGTAATGCTATAGCATATCAACCTATTTAGAATGATTCAAAATCTAATGACGTAGTTAGATAAACCGATAATAATACACAGAAAAGAATGTCACCCAGACCTAAACCCATAGCACTCATCATCCTGGACGGCTGGGGCTATAGTGAAGAAACAAAATTTAACGCCATCCATGCTGCAAAAAAACCTGTCTGGGACAGGCTTTGGGAGCAATATCCACATACCTTGATTCGCACCTCGGGCGCAGCCGTCGGATTACCGGCCGAGCAGATGGGTAACTCCGAGGTCGGACACCTTAATATTGGATCCGGCCGGGTCGTCTATCAGGAGTTTACCCGGGTAAGCAGGGCGATCCGGACAGGCTCATTCTTTAAAAACAGAACCTTAACTGATGCCGTAGACAGCGTTATCCCTAACGATAAAGCCATTCATATTATAGGGCTGTTATCCCCCGGGGGCGTGCATAGTCATGAAGAACATATTCATGCAATGGCTCAACTGGCGGTAGAGCGGGGAGCCAAACATGTCTACATACACGCCTTTCTAGATGGAAGAGATACACCACCAAGGAGCGCCATAGAATCTTTACAGGCTATGGAAAATAAATTGAAAGAACTGGGTGGCGGACAGATTGCATCAATCATTGGTCGATTCTACGCCATGGATCGCGACCACCGATGGCCCAGAATCCAGGCCTGTTACGACCTGATTACCCAAGGCAAGGCGGAGTTCAAGGCATCGGATTCCATTACCGCACTGGAGATGGCCTATAAACGTGGTGAGTCTGATGAATTTGTAAAGGCCACCTCTATTGTTTCATCAAATGGTAACGTCACCCGATTTGAAGATGGAGACGTAATGGTCTTTATGAATTATCGTTCAGACCGTGCTCGGCAAATTACCCGACCTTTTATTGAAGAGGATTTTGACGGCTTTGTACGAGAGGTTACACCAAAACCGGGGGCCTTTATAAGCCTGACCGAATACAGCCAGTCCTTTGGTGTACCGGTTGCGTTCCCACCTGAACGTATGCATAACGTTTTTGGTGAATATCTTTCCAGCCTTGGCATGCGGCAGCTACGCATTGCCGAAACTGAAAAATATGCACACGTCACCTTTTTCTTTAATGGTGGAGAAGAAGAACCTTTTGACGGTGAAGATCGCATACTGATCCCGTCACCTCAGGTAACCACCTATGATCAACAACCGGAAATGAGCGCACCAGAGTTAACTGATAAACTGGTAGAAGCTATTAGGGGTGGCGGCTACGATACCATTATCTGTAATTATGCCAACCCGGACATGGTCGGGCACACCGGTAACTACGAAGCTGCAATCAAGGCCATAGAAGCACTCGATGTATGCATTGGTCATGTAACCGATGCACTTGCCGAAGTAGGTGGGGAAGCAATTTTTATTGCGGATCACGGTAATGCGGAAAAGATGCGGGATGAAGTTACTGGCCAGGCACATACTGCACATACCACAAACCTGGTTCCATTCCTGTATGTCGGTCGTGATGCAGAGCTGGAAAGCTCTGGTGCATTGTCTGATGTTGTACCCAGCATGATATATCTAATGGGCCTGAAAAAGCCTTCGGATATGAGCGGCCACTCATTGATATTAACAACCAGTGATTAACCGCTGCCAACAACCTGCTTTTCGAAACTCCAAGCTCTCTACATTTATATTTACCCTGATCTTTTCCCTGACAAGCCAGATAGCCGTTCTTTTTCTTGAAATAAACAGCGCGGTAGCAAAACCACTCACAAGCACACAGGCCGGAAAAAAGGCAAAGGAGCTTGAGCAACTCCAGGGGCGCATCAAAAAACTAAGGAAATCATTAAAGGCCAGCCGTGGCAAAAAGGACGAGACCCAGACCAAGCTTCGCAAAGCAGAAAAACATATCGCCTCATTAAGCCTGAAGCTGCGAAAACTAAAAAAAGATCTGCGCACACAAGGCAAACGTCTGGAAGAACTCGAATCCGAACAGAGTAACCTGCAAATGGGGCTTTCCAGACATCGCGATATCCTGTCTAGCCAAATCCGCGCCAGCTACATTATGGGCCACCAGGAACAGTTAAAGCTGTTGTTAAACCAGAGCGACCCTTCCCAGGTTCAGCGTACAGTTGCGTACTATGATTATTTGAACCGTTCACGAGCACAACAGATCAAAACGGTTATCGAAAAACTGGAAAGACTACAGAAAATAGAAACCACAATATCTCTGGAAAGGGAAAAACAGAAACAACTCTATGGCCAACGACGACAGGAGCGTAAACAACTGGAAGAAAAAAGGCGCCACCGTACAGTACTGTTGGCCAGACTGGACCATGAGATTCAGAACAAAGACAAACGTCTGAATACAATGCTGGAAAATGAAAAAGAGCTAAAGGATCTTTTACAGGCACTGGAAAAGGCGCTAAGTGACATCCCTCCGGATACTATAAGCCAACAGCCGTTTTCATCGCTAAAAGGCAAACTTTCCTGGCCAACCAGAGGAAAAATAAGTAAACGTTTTGGTAAGCGGCGCAATATGGGTAATTTACGCTGGAAAGGCGTGGTCATTAGCGCACCTATGGGCAGCAACGTTCATGCAATATCACATGGACGTGTCGCGTTTGCCGACTGGTTAAGAGGTTATGGATTGATCATCATCATTGACCATGGAAATGGTTACATGAGCCTCTATGGCCAAAATCAACATTTGCTCAAGGAAACAGGGGAATGGGTTGAAGCAGGCGAAATTATAGCAAGCGTTGGTGATAGTGGTGGGCAGGCTAACACTGGTCTGTATTTTGAACTGCGCCGCCAGGGCAAGCCGGTAAACCCGATGAAATGGTGCAAAAAAACCAGTAAGGGCCTGGTAGGTCTAAATTATCAATAAAATGTAAAAAATACCGGCTCGACGAAAACAGTGATTCTCTATAACTAATTGAATATTATATAGAATTCAATTATTATGTGTTATATTGCTGAAATTACATATAATTAGCTAATAAGCCGAAAATAAGTCTCTCGGCAGGAGTAAATTATGCAAAAGAAGCTACAATATTTTCTCTATGCAACCATAGCAGTTGTGCTTGGAAGCATCCTGAATATTAACCTCTTTAATAATGTCAATATTGGCCCCGGTATTGTACACGCCAAGCAGGATAACCAGCAGGTACAAATCCCGTTTGAGGAACTCAGGACATTTACAGAGGTGTTTTCTCGCATCAAGAATGATTATGTAGAAGAGGTTGACGATAAAGAATTACTGGAAAACGCAATCCGTGGAATGCTGTCCGGACTGGATCCACATTCTGCCTATCTGGATACAGAAGCTTTCAAGGATCTTCAGATAGGAACATCTGGTGAATTTGGTGGTCTTGGAATTGAAGTTGGAATGGAAAATGGTTTTGTAAAGGTAATCGCCCCAATTGATGACACCCCGGCACAACGTGCTGGCGTACAGTCAGGAGACCTGATCATCCGGCTGGATGATACACCGGTAAAAGGCATGACCCTTTCTGAAGCTGTCAAGATTATGAGAGGCAAGCCCGGTTCAGAACTGAAATTAACCATTGTACGTGAGGGCGCTGACAAACCACTAAAAATAAGCATTATCAGGGCCATCATCAAGGTTAAAAGTGTAAAAAGCAGGATCCTTGAAGATGGATTCGGATATGTACGAATTACCCAGTTCCAGTCAAAGACGGGTAGTGGTATTAACAAGGCAATAAGCGAACTTAAAAAGAAGAGCAATGGAAGCCTTAAAGGGATGGTGCTGGATTTAAGAAATAACCCAGGAGGCGTACTTAATGCATCTGTAGCAGTATCTGACGCATTTCTTAACAAGGGACTGATCGTTTATACCGAGGGGCGGATTGAAGACTCCCGTATACGATTTAATGCTACACCCGGTGACTTGCTAAATGGTACCCCGCTCATTGTGCTAATTAACGGTGGCTCTGCATCTGCATCAGAAATTGTAGCTGGTGCCTTGCAGGATCATAAACGAGCTATCATCATGGGAACCAAGAGTTTTGGTAAAGGATCCGTACAGACTATTCTTCCTGCACGTAGCGGGTCAGCGGTCAAGCTTACTACTGCACGTTACTTCACACCTTCAGGTCGCTCAATTCAGGCAGAGGGAATTACGCCCGATATTGAGGTCAAGAGAGTAAAGGTATCCTCTGCAGAAAAACCCTTGATTGATCCTATCAAGGAAAAAGACCTGTCTGGCCATCTTGAAAATGGGAATGGAAAAAAGAAGGCAAAAGATAAGGAAGCCAAAAAACCTGAAATAAATGGCGATAGTGAACTCGCACAAAAGGATTACCAGTTGTTTGAGGCATTAAACCTGCTAAAAGGTCTGCATATAACCAGGCAAATGCAAGACAAGCTGTCCTTTACCTCTGCAGAGTTAAACAAATAAACAAGCAAGAAGCAGACTATGCCTATATGGATTTTTCTTCTGGCCGTCATT
>DAOWEP010000051.1 GCA_030638455.1 Gammaproteobacteria bacterium | reverse complement strand
GCTCTATGGCATGCTAAGGCAGGGAGACCGCTGGCTGGGGTTGCCAGTCAGGATCGCGGTGTTCGGCAACCACTGTGGTGTAGACGCCTCCGCGAACATTGAAATCTGCAGAAATCCGCATGAAGCGTGGTTGGCAGGCCTTACAAAGGTCATCCAGGATCTGGTTGGTGACGGCTTCATGGAAGGCACCTTCATCCCTGAATGCCCAGATATAGAGCTTGAAGGATTTTAGTTCAATACAGAGCTTGTCCGGGACGTATTCAATATGGATGGTCGCAAAATCGGGTTGTCCTGTTTTTGGGCACAGGCAGGTGAATTCCGGGGTTTCTATCCGGATTGTGTAATCTATATCTAATTGTGGATTTTCAAAGGTTTCCAGTTGTTTTGAGGGTTTAGTGCTCATCTTTCTACGCCCATAAGGTTAATTTTATATTTTAAAAAAAGTTAATCTTGCATGTGAATTTAGATAAAAAACACTGTACACTAAACGCGTTTTAATCGACACCGCTGGACTGTAGTAGCTGGTTTATATTAAAAGCACAATCACAATAAAAAGAAGCCCAAAGACTATATGCGTTTAGAGAAAATCAAGCTTGCCGGATTCAAATCTTTTGTCGATCCTACCACTGTTCATCTTACCAGTAATTTGCTTGGCGTAGTCGGCCCTAACGGCTGTGGTAAGTCCAATATTATTGATGCCGTACGCTGGGTGATGGGCGAGAGTTCTGCCAAGCACCTGCGTGGGGATTCCATGGCAGATGTTATATTCAACGGGTCGAGCAGTCGAAAACCGGTTGGTCATGCCGCAATAGAGCTGGTATTTGATAACTCCGATGGAACGGTAGGGGGGGAGTATGCTGCCTATAGCCAGATATCCATCAAGCGTCAGGTATCACGTGACGGTCAATCTCACTATTACCTGAATGGAACCCGCTGTCGCCGTAGGGATATTACCGGGCTGTTCCTTGGTACCGGGCTGGGGCCGCGTGGATACTCCATTATCGAACAGGGCATGATATCAAGGCTGATTGAAGCCAAGCCGGAAGAATTGCGAGTATTTCTGGAAGAAGCTGCCGGTATTTCAAAGTACAAGGAACGACGCCGAGAAACAGAAACCAGAATTCGCCATACCCGTGAGAACCTGGACAGGCTTAATGACCTGCGCGAAGAAATTGATAGCCAGTTAGAAAAACTGCAACGTCAGGCCAAAGCGGCAGAGAAATACAAGATTCTCAAGCATGATGAACGCCAGTTAAAGGCAGAGTTACTGGTATTACGTTTACGCAAGCTGGATCAGGATGTAATAGACCAGGAAAGGATTATTAGTAAGCATGAAACGGATATGGAGGCTGCTATTGCGGGGCAGCGTTCGGTAGAGTCAGCTCTTGAAAAAGATCGTGAGAGCCTGACAGAAGCCAATGATGCTTTCAATGAAGTGCAGGGGCGATACTACGCACTGGGCGGTGATATTGCACGAGTGGAACAAGCCATTCAGCATTCAAGGGACATGAGGCAAAAGCAAACCCAGGATCAGGAAGAGGTTGAGCGTAACTGGCAGGAAATACAGCAGCATATAGAGCTTGATGAATCCACCCTGGTTGAACTGGAGCAGGGTCTGAAGGAAGCCGAGCCAGCATTGGACAAGATAGGAGCGCTGGAGCAGGAAGCGCAGGAAGTATTTACCAGTGCCGAGCAACATATGCAGTCTTGGCAGCAAGACTGGGATACATTTACAGAACGTTCAGCAGAAAACTCCGAAGCTACGCAGATCGAAAATACCAGAATAGACCACCTTGAGCGACAAATTATTCAGTATGAGGGACGGCTGAAGCGCATGGAGGAAGAAAAAAAATCGCTAGATGACCAGGGTCTCAAGGACGAAATCGCAACACTGGAAATTGATGAGCAGAAAAAGTTACTGGAATATACAGAGTTACAGCATAAGCTGGATAGCATACACAATCAGATTTCAGGCCTACGCGAGCAAAATCAGCAAGTATCTACAGAACTGGATGATTCAAGAAATAACTTGCAGGATAAGAGAGGCAAGCTGGTATCGCTTGAAGCCTTGCAGCAGGCGGCTCTGGGTAAGTCAGAAGATTCAGTTACAGATTGGCTGGAAGGCAGAGGGCTTAAAGAGGCACCAAGGCTCGCCAAGGAGCTTGAGGTAGACAAGGGTTGGGAGCGTGCGGTTGAAACTGTGCTCGGTTTCCACCTGGAAGCGGTCTGTATGGAAGGAATGGACGGTATCAGCAGTGTTTTGCATTCACTCAAGCATGGTGCATTGACGGTTTTCGATACAAAATTTACTTCGCAGGAGGTTGGTGATCATGCGAAAGGTGTGCCTTTGCAGAAATATGTAAGGGCCCCCTGGTCAATGGATTCACTATTAAGTGGGGTGTATTGTGCAGATAACCTGGTTCAGGCGCTGGAGATGCGCGGTAGCTTGACGTCAAATGAATCTGTAGTAACCTCGGATGGGATATGGGTGGGGAATGGCTGGTTACGCGTAGCAAAGGATGCAGACGAAAAAGCCGGTGTACTGGATAGAGAAAAGGAAATAAAGGCGCTTACCAAACAGGTAGACAGTTTGACAGTGCTTGTTGAAGGGCTGGAACAGAAGCTTGCAGATGGAAATGAGCAACTGGAAACACTGGAACATGATCGTGATCATACCCAGCAACAGGTAAATGAAACACATAGATTACATTCAGACCTGAAATCACAATTAACCTCAAGACAGTCACGTCTGGAGCAGATTCATTCACGTGCTGAAAAATTACAAACGGAAACAGACGAACTTAACGAGCTGTTTGAAAGAGAAGGTGGCGAGTTAAAGGAATCGCGTGTTCGTCTGAATCAGGCACTGGCAGCAGCTGATATCCTTATGCAGGAACGTGAGAAATTAACAGGTCAACGTGAACAGCTAAGTGAAAAACTTGGTCAGGCCAGGGAAGCTGTCCGTGCAATTCGTGAAGATAGACATCAAATTGCACTAAAAACAGAGTCCATGCGCAGCCAGCTTGATTCTATACGGCAAAATCTGGGGCGGATGGAGAAGCAGCTGGGCGGTCTAAAACTACGCAGGGAAGAGTTGCAGCATACACTGGAAAGTAGTGTTGAACCGTTGCGTGAGAAGGAATCCGAGCTTGAAAAGCTGCTTGAAGGCAGAATGAAACTGGAGGCCGAGCTGACGGAGGCCAGACACAAGCTTGAGCAAATAGATGAAGCGGTTCGCCAGCATGAGCAGGATCGTACCGGTGCGGAACAGAAAGTACAGCAGGTCAGGGAGCATCTTGAAAAGGCACGCATGAACTGGCAGGGCTTTGATGTGCGCCGTAACACTGTGCAGGAACAACTGGATGAAACCGATTTTGAGAAGGCAGTCTTGCTGGAATCCCTCGATGAAGATGCAACTGAAGAACAGTGGCATGAAAAGGTAGAGAAAATGGGTAATCGCATCCAGCGGCTTGGCTCTATTAATCTTGCAGCAATTGATGAATTTACCGAGCAGTCAGAGCGCAAGAAGTACCTCGACGAGCAGTATGATGATGTTACGGAGGCACTTGCAACACTCGAGAATGCCATCCGTAAGATAGATAAGGAAACGCGAGCCAGATTCAAGGAAACCTATGACAAGGTAAATAGCGGTTTGCAGGAAATGTTCCCCCGTATGTTCGGAGGTGGGCAGGCCCATCTTGAGCTAACCGGAGATGATCTGCTGGATGCCGGCGTTAGTGTAATGGCTCAGCCACCTGGGAAGCGCAACAGCTCTATACATCTGTTATCTGGTGGTGAGAAGGCCTTGACGGCGGTTTCACTTGTATTCTCGATCTTTCAGTTAAACCCGTCACCTTTTTGTATGCTTGATGAGGTCGATGCACCACTTGATGATGCAAATGTAGGCCGTTTCTGTGAGCTGGTTAAGGAAATGTCGGAAAATATCCAGTTTGTATTTATTACCCATAATAAGGTCACCATGTCCATGGCGAACCAATTACATGGCGTAACCATGTACGAGCCGGGTGTGTCACGTATGGTCTCAGTAGATGTGGATGAGGCGATCAAACTGGCGGCAGTTTGATATAAGACAGACGTAAAAAAATTGCTAAGGTGGTTTGTTATTTGTGTAGTTGTTTTTCATTAAGCTGACCACGCTACAGGTAGCTAACAAGCAAAGACCGAGTAAAGAACAAATAATGGATTCCCTACGCTTGATACTGGTCCTGGCAGGTGCTGTCGTTATAGTGGCAGTATACCTGTATAGCAGATACAGGAAGGACTCTCCTCGGGAGTTTCGGGGATCAGGTTATCAGCAGGAAGAATCAAGCCTCAATTCAACTTCTACTAATGCTGCTGTCGTTACTGGCTCTATAAACGAATCCAGGGATGAGGATGGAAAGGCTGTAATTGTTGATCCGTCTGTTTATTCCTGTGAACCGCAATCATCAGATGCCGAAGATTCCATATATGAAGAGTATAACGGGTTCGATGATGAGCTTAGCGAGCTTGGTCACAATATAAAGATAGAAGAAAATAGTTCGGTGCAAGATGCATCTCTGCAAGCAGAAGATGGCATTGACTTATCATTTGAGAGTTCGGAATCTGGAAGGCATGACAAAGATAGTCTTGTAGAAAAAGTCATGGTCATATATCTCCTGGCTCAGCCTGACCAGGAATTTATCGGAACTGAAATTGTAAGTGTTGCAGAAGCTGAAGGTTTGAAGTTTGGTGAAGACAGGTATTATCACAGGTATTCAAACCAGAATGGTACGGCTGAATCAGTTTTTGGAGTTGCCAATATACTTGAGCCAGGTCTATTTGATTTGAGTGATATTGATAATTTGTTCTCCCCTGGTCTGGTCTTCTTTCAGAGGTTATCCAATGCTGGAGGTGCGCTGGAGGCATTTGATAATATGCTGGAAACGGTTATAAGTTTCAGAGACAGGCTGGATGGCCGTTTGCAGGACTCTGGAAGGCGTCCGTTGAATAAAAGCGCCATGATTAAATTGCGTGAGCAGGTTGTGGAATTCTCACTGAAAAATCCGGTTACCCCGTTCTGATTAAATCAGTACTCTATTAAGCGCCCTATCAAGTATCCTAAAACCCAATGAGTATTTCTCCGGAGATCAAAAAAAAGTGTTCAGATTTGCGTGAGCAGATCAACCACCATAATACTTTGTATTATGTTTATGATGCACCGGAAATACCGGATTCTGAATACGATCGTCTCCTGCGTGAATTGCAGGATCTTGAAAAAGCATATCCCCAGCTAGTTTCGCCTGATTCTCCTACCCAGCGTGTGGGTGCTCAGCCGATAAAGGAATTCGGTGAAGTTGTGCATGCTTTACCCATGCTTTCGCTGGGAAATTCTTTAAATGAAGAGGAGCTTGCGGGCTTCGACCGTAGGGTGAGTGAACGTCTGGGTACCGATGATGATATTTTATACGCGGCTGAACCAAAGCTGGATGGCCTTGCCGTAAGTTTGATGTATGAAAATGGGGTCCTTGTCCGCGGTGCTACCCGTGGGGACGGAACCACTGGTGAAGATATCACCCATAACGTTCGGACCATTCCTTCCATCCCACTAAAACTTCAAGGCAAACGATTCCCATCAAAACTGGAGGTGCGGGGTGAGGTATATATGCCGCTCAAGGGCTTTGAGAAACTAAATGAGCAGGCACGGAAAAAAGGAGAAAAGCTGTTTGCAAACCCGAGAAATGCAGCCGCTGGTAGCTTGCGACAACTTGATCCTGCTATTACCGCTTTACGGCCACTGGCCATGATCAGCTGTGGTTTAGGTATTGTAGAGGGTGCGTCGGTTCCAGATGAGTACAGCGAGATTCTGGAGTGGGTGCAGGGACTTGGTCTTGTGATTTCGCCTGAGCGTGCGGTTGTGAAGGGTGTTAAGGGTTGTATGGAATATTACAACAGGTTGCTGGAGCAGAGAAACACGCTGCCTTATGAAATTGATGGGGTGGTATTTAAGGTTAACAATATTCAACAACAACAAAAGCTCGGATTTGTATCACGAGCACCCCGCTGGGCAACCGCACACAAGTTTCCAGCACAGGAAGAGACTACACGCCTGTTAGGAATAGAGTTTCAGGTGGGGAGAACAGGTGCGCTGACGCCCGTAGCTTCGCTTGAACCCGTTTCTGTGGGTGGTGTGACGGTTAGTAGTGCTACGTTACACAATATGGATGAAATAATTCGGTTGGATGTCCATAAAGGCGATACCGTGATTATCAAAAGGGCGGGAGATGTAATCCCGAAGATAGTCAGTGTAGTACCTGGCAAAAGGCCAAAAAATGCTGTGAAAATAGAATTGCCAGAAGAATGTCCGGTATGTGGATCAGCAGTGTTTAAAGAGGAGGGAGGGGTAATAGTCCGTTGTGCGGCCGGCCTATCTTGTAAAGCACAGCGTAAGGAGGCCATCAAGCACTTTGCCTCGCGCAGGGCTATGGATATAGAAGGATTAGGAGACAAACTTGTTGAACAGTTGGTGGATGAAGGTCTGATTTATAATCCAGCCGACCTGTTTATATTGCAGAAAGACGAGCTGTCCTCACTGGAAAGAATGGGTGAAAAGTCAGCCGACAATTTGATCGCTGCACTGGAAAAAAGCAAGAATACTTCTCTGGCACGTTTCATATACGCACTTGGGATACGTGAAGTGGGTGAGGCAACTTCCCAATCGTTGGCAAGTTATTATGGTGGGTTGCGTAAAATAAAAGATGCTAGTATTGAAAGCCTGCAACAAGTACCAGATATAGGCCCGATTGTGGCAGAGAATATCGTAAACTTTTTCAAGCAAGCAGATAACCTTGAAGTAATTGATAGGTTATTGATCGTGGGTGTTGATTGGCTCCAGCAGGAAATCAGCCGGCAATCCATGGTTTTCTCAGGAAAAACCTTTGTTCTCACCGGCACATTGGAACACATGACTCGGGACCATGCTAAGGATCGATTGGTGGCATTGGGTGCCAAGGTAAGTGGCAGTGTTTCCAGTAAAACAAATTATGTTGTAGCCGGTGAGAAGGCGGGCAGCAAGCTAGAGAAGGCAAAAAAACTGGGTGTTAAGGTTATAAATGAGCAGGAACTGATAAAGATGCTTGGGTAGTTGTATGTAATGAGTGCTGAAATAGAATATTTTATTCTTCAACTATTATATAATTACCGAATTGTAACGTATATAACGCACCTCTAAATTTGACTCACTATTAACAGGCCTTTTAGCAGATTATCTTGATGCAGAATCCAGTATGCAACAATAAAAGCAAGTGCCAAAGGGCAGGTCTGGTGCTGAATATTGTGTTGCTGATAGTTGCGGTAGTGCTGGTAGTTAGTCTTGATCAAGAGAATGTCGCATTAATTTCTGCTGTACTCATGGCTGTTTTGGGAGTCATGCTGGTTCTTACCATCCTTAACGCTCGTTATTTGCATTCATTGGAAAGCGATTGTGAATCTATGAGTATCCAGAGTGACTTTGGTTGCTCTGATGTCACACTAAACTCCATAGCTGACGCGGTCATTACTACAGACGCGCAGCAGAAAGTCCGCTATATGAATCCGGTTGCGGAACGGCTTACAGGCTGGAGTATGAGTGACGCCAGGGAAAAGCCTGTTACCGATATATTTGTGCTGGATTATGACGAACATGATCCAAACTTTTTGCAGCCTGTACAGGACTGCCTGGAAAATCTGGTTACGGTGAAAAATGAAACGGATGTGTCCCTGATAGAATGCAATGGAAGCCAGTATGAAATTTCCTATTCAATTTCTCCTATCATGAATCATAAGAATGAGTTGATCGGGTCGGTAATTGTATTTCAGCATATGGACAAGGAAAGGGGTATGTCCGAGATGATCGCATACCAGGCCACGCATGATGAGCTGACTGATCTTATCAATCGGCGAGAATTTGAAAGGCGGTTCAAAAAGCTTATTGAAACAGCGAATGACAAGGCCAGCCATGTATTGTGTTACATAGACCTTGATCAGTTCAAGGTTGTAAATGATACCTGCGGACATTATGCCGGTGACCAGCTTCTAAAGCAGATAGGGCATTTACTAGAGTCAGAGGTGCGTGAGGAAGATACCCTGGCAAGGTTGGGCGGAGATGAATTTGGTGTGTTACTGGAAAATTGTGAGTTGGAAGATGCGCTCCGTATCGCAGAACAATTAATCGATGTGGTAAAGAAGTACCGGTTTATCTGGGAAGGTAAAACCTTTGAGGTCGGCATAGGTATTGGCATAGTGCAGGTTACCTCAGAGAATATCCTGCCTTCCGAGGTGATGAGTTTTGCAGATTCTGCATGTTACATAGCCAAGGAGAAGGGACGTAACATGATTCATGTATATCAACCTGATGATGATGCCATGATCAAGAGAAAGGGTGAGATGCAATGGGTGCATCGTATCACAGAGGCATACACGCAGGAGCTTTTCGTGTTATATGCACAGGAGATAGTGCCAGTAGCAAACAGGACGCACGGTGGAAAACATTATGAGTTACTAATCAGGATGCTGGATGAATCTGGCCAGATCATCCCGCCAATGGAATACGTTACCGCTGCGGAACGCTACAATATGATGGCAGATCTTGACAGGTGGGTAATCCATAATGCCTTTGATCTTATCCATCAGTATGAAGAACGAATAGAAAAAGAAAATCTCAAGACCAAGATTTTTGCTATTAACCTTTCAGGCCAGTCGCTCAATGACAGCAAGACCATGAGCTTTCTGAAGGAGGAATTTACCAGATACCCTAAGCTGGCCTCATCGGTAATATTTGAGATTACAGAAACCGCCGCAATTTCCAATCTTTCACAGGCATATGATTTCATTTCCACATTCAAGGGGAATGGCGTCAAGTTTGCACTGGATGACTTTGGCAGTGGTTTGAGTTCATTTGCGTATTTAAAAAACCTGAATGTCGACTATTTAAAAATTGACGGGGAATTTGTAAAAGATATGGACTGCGACCCGATAAATTTTGCAATGGTGGGATCCATTAACCAGATCGGCCACATCATGGGCATTAAAACAATTGCTGAGCATGTGGTAAGCGACGATATTCGTGACATGCTGATGGAGTTGGGGGTCGATTACGGGCAAGGGAACTGGCTTAGTGAGCCAAGGCCATTACTGGATATAGTGATGGAGTAGGTAATGGTTTTAACAGAAGCAGTCTAATTCTAATATATCCATAAATATTATCTATTATTAATGGTATGAATATAGAATTTACAGTTGAAATTATTTTTGACTAATGT
>DAOWEP010000118.1 GCA_030638455.1 Gammaproteobacteria bacterium | reverse complement strand
TCTTCATTAAATAACACATCAATAATTTCATCTTTCGATGTACACATATCGTCAAGATGCACACGCACACCATGATGCCCTGCGAAGACCATTTCACAAAGGGTTGCAAACAGGCCTCCGTCAGAACGGTCATGGTAGGCCAATAACATGCCCTTTTCATTGAGTTGCTGAATTACATTAAAAAAGCATTTAAACGTATGTGGGTCATCCAGGTCTGGTGCGTGATGCCCGATCTTTTTATATACCTGCGCCAGGGCAGATGCACCCATGCGATTATTTCCCTTACCCAGATCAATCAGGATCAGCTCTGTATCCTCACCCAGAATCTGTAACTGTGGTGTCAGTGTTTTGCGAATATCATGAACAGGGGCGAAGGCAGAGATTACTAATGATAATGGAGCGGTTACTGCTTTATTCTGCCCATCCTCTTCCCATACCGTCTTCATTGACATGGAGTCCTTGCCAACAGGTATCGTGATACCCAGCGCCGGACACAGTTCCATACCTACGGCCTTAACCGCATCGTAAAGACCCGCATCTTCACCCGGATGCCCAGCGGGTACCATCCAGTTTGCAGACAATACCGTTCGACCCAGTTCTACATTTGCAGCAGCCAGGTTTGTTAATGCTTCTCCTACTGCCATGCGTGCCGATGCTGCATGATCAAGCAGCGCAACAGGTGTACGCTCACCTATCGACATCGCTTCACCGTTATAGCCATGGTAACTGTTAGCTGTTACCGCTACATCCGCTACCGGTACCTGCCATGGGCCCACCATCTGATCACGTGCAATCAGACCGGTAACGCTCCGGTCACCGATCGTGATCAGGAATGTTTTGTCTGTAACTGAAGGTAAACGCAATACCCTGTACGCGGCTTCTTCCAGCTTGATCTGACTGGTATCGAATTCCTGCTTTTTGAATGAGCGGCGATGCACATCACGCAACATTTTTGGTGGCTTGCCAAACAGCACCTCCATGGATATATCAATGGGCGTGTTATCAAGATAAGCATCCCCCAAGATCAGGCGCTGCTCTTCGGTTGCTTCACCAATCATTGCATACGGGCAGCGTTCTCGTTCGCACAGGTCTGCAAAGGCCTCCATATCCTCCTGTGCAATCGCCAGCACATACCGCTCCTGTGATTCATTACACCAGATTTCCATCGGTGACATACCCGGTTCATCATTCGGAATGGCGCGCAATTCATAGCGCGCACCACGCCCACTATCATTTACTAGTTCTGGCATGGCATTGGACAGCCCACCTGCACCAACATCATGAATTGATATGATCGGGTTGTTCTCACCTTGTTGCCAGCATTGATCAATTACTTCCTGACATCGGCGCTCCATTTCTGGATTGCCGCGCTGTACAGATGCGAAGTCGAGGTCTTCATGGCTCTGTCCTGTCGCCATTGATGAAGCCGCACCACCTCCCAGCCCGATCAACATAGCTGGTCCTCCCAGTACGACCAGTTGTGAACCCGGTGGAATATCATTTTTCTTTACATGGTCCCCGCGGATATTCCCCACACCACCCGCCAGCATGATCGGCTTATGGTAACCGCGTATTTCATCGCCATCCGGCCCCGGTACCTTTTCTTCATAGGTACGAAAGTAACCACAAATATTGGGCCTGCCAAACTCATTGTTAAAGGCAGCTGCACCAATCGGGCCTTCCAGCATAATTTCCAGTGCCGACACAATGCGCCCTGGCTTACCATGATCAGTTTCCCATGGTTGTTCAGTGCCGGGAATCCTTAAATTGGAAACAGAAAAACCGGATAGACCAGCCTTGGGTTTTGAGCCACGTCCTGTTGCTCCTTCATCCCGTATTTCTCCACCAGAACCTGTGGCTGCACCGGGGAATGGTGAAATGGCAGTTGGGTGGTTATGCGTTTCCACCTTCATCAGGATATCTACATTTTCTTCTGTATACGCGTATTCATGCCCTTTTGGGTCGGGATAGAAGCGGTTGCCCTTAAAGCCTTCCATCACGGCTGAATTGTCCGAGTATGCCGAGAGGATACCGTCTGAATGCAATTCATGGGTATTTCTGATCATAGAAAACAACGAGCGCTCTTGCTGCTTGCCATCAATAACCCAATCCGCATTAAAAATTTTGTGACGACAATGCTCGGAGTTGGCCTGCGCAAACATCATTAACTCGGCATCACTCGGGTTACGGTTTAATGCGGTAAAGTTTTCGACCAGGTAATCTATTTCATCCGCAGCAAGCGCAAGCCCTAATTTCCGGTTTGCACTGTCAAGCGCAGATTTTCCGCCATTAAGAATGTCTATCGTTAACATGGGCGCAGGATCAGCCTGCTTGAACAAGGCAACCGCATCATCCTGATCAAACAATACGACCTCGGTCATGCGATCATGCAGATAAGGTAAAAGCGACTTGATTTCCTGGTCGTTTAATTTATCTTCCCCGGATCCTGACTTTTGAATGGTCCAGGCAATACCACGCTCCAGCCTTCGAATATCATCCAGCCCACAATGATGGGCAATATCGGTGGCTTTGCTTGACCATGGAGAAATAGTCCCCGGTCTGGGAATAACCAGTATCAAGCTACCTTGAGGTTCTTCATGAGGAGTAGCTGGGCCATAGACCAGCAATTGATCCAGCACAGAGCGCTTTTCTGCTGATAATGGTCGCTCGATATCAGCAAAATGAACAAACTCTGTCGTAATACCAGAGATATCGGGTACAAGCCGACGCGCAATCTCTAATAGTTTTTCCAGGCGGAAGCTTGAAAGTGCGGCACTACCACGCAATTGCAGCATTAATTATCCCTTGCGAGCAGGTAAAAATATGGTTAAAGAACGGGTTCAGGAAAGGTTGTTATGATACTGGAACTGCAAAAAAGGAACCACTACCAATTGCCCCTTTTACCAACTTTCTTTGCATGCTTGCTTTTCCCGACTGCCCTTTTACTGCATATCCTGCGAACTGAATTGACCATACCCCTGCGGCAGCTGGAATACAGATGAATTTACGCTAAACCCCGATTTATAATCAAGTAAAAGGCGGGTTTTTCCCATATAGTCCTGCTGCTGAATAGGGAACCCGAATTGCAGCACTTTATCTGGATTACGGACTTCATATCCCAAAAAACAGGGGTCTTGCATTTCTACAGGCGTCTTGTCCAGGTTCTGCATATGTTCACTTGCCAACACCTGACGGAATTCAATTAGTGCCTTTATTGCCGGCTCATGCAATCCGGGAACCACCACCATCCGCTGACATACCTTACCGTTTACCAGTAATTCAGTTTGAATTGGCCTCTTCCCTGAAATCAGAGGTGTATCTGGATCTTCGTAAGATTTTTCCTCAAGTTTTAAGCTATCTACCCAGGTACCCTTAACAGGGTGGTTCGGAATAACCAGTATATTTTTATTTTCATGGGTTACGCTGTAGATGATTTTCTGTTTTCTATCGAAAAGGGTAAAGTCATCCTGATCACCCCCGTCATCCATACGCAAATAGTCGTTGGCAACCAGCATTCGGGTTATATAGGGGCCTACTTCTGGCTCTCCCTCCTGAAATTTCAGCATTAGGACATTCTGAGTCTGCTGCTTTTGTTGCGTAACTTTCTGTGAAATATTCTGACTAACTGATTGACCTTGAGGCACGGCCTCTTCGGTGGAGGTACATGCAGACAACAGGATCGAAAATTGAAGCATGATCAATCCGACGAAGGGAAGCCCATGAGTCTTATTATTATTGTTCTTCACCTTTAATCTTACCCTTCCTGTATCCCGGCTAGTTTACGTAAACCATTCATTTCATTTTCGGTAAACCCTGCCTCCGCCCTGGCCTCTTCGTGGAACGGCCCAAAGATACTTCCTTTCATGTATTCCTCTACCAGTTCCCGGAATTTGTTATCCGGATCCAGACCACGACGTTCACAGGCAAAATGAAACCAGCGCGTACCAATAGCCACATGACCAATCTCTTCCCTTAAGATAATCTCAAGAATCGAAACCGTCCTGTCATCGCCAATTTTTTTCAGCCGCTCCATCATCCCGGGAGTCACATCCAGCCCACGCGCCTCCAGTACTCTGGGTACTAATGCCATTCTTATCAGTACATCATGCGCAGTCTTGCATGCCATCTCCCACAGACCGTCATGTGCGTCGAAATCGCCATATTCATAACCCATTTCCCGCAGGCGGTCACGTAACAAGGTAAAATGACAGGCCTCCTCATCTGCTACCTGAATCCAGCCATCATAAAATTCCCTTGGCATATCCCGAAACCGGTAGACTGCATCCCACGCCAGGTTTATCGCGTTAAATTCTATATGCGCGATTGCATGCACCAGTGCAGCAGGGCCATCCGGACTACCTAGCCGCCTGCGGGGAACCTTTCCTGGTGCTACCAGTCTTGGGAGTTTCGGTCTTCCCGGCGCAGGAATCTCATCGACAGGTAGTTCACTCTCAATCGCATACCCTGCCTCACGCCAGCAAGCTGCTGTCTGGTGTGTTAATGCAACCTTTTCATCTGCTGTACAGCTATCGATGCAGGCGCGCGCCACTGTAAATAAATCAGTCATTATACTTCAAACCACTTAAGGAACCTCTGGCCTGTAAAAATGAACCCGCATCTACACGATCAAGGCAATCCTGCATTCCTGATACACTACACTATAACCCTAGATTCCGCGTGCAAGGTCTGACTGAATGTCTTTAATCTCTTCCAGTCCTACTGCAATCCTTATCAGACCATCACTGATCCCCGCTTCTTCTCTTGCCTCTGGTGTTAAACGTCCATGGGTAGTAGTAGCCGGGTGCGTAATGGTCGTCTTGGTATCCCCAAGATTCGCGGTTATAGAAAGCATTCTGGTTGAATCAATCAGTTTCCATGCCGCCTGTTGGCCACCCTTTAGCTCGAAGGCCACAATACCACCAAAGCCTGACATCTGACATTTAGCCAGCTCATGTTGTGGATGAGATTCCAGACCGGGATAGATTACCCGACTAATACCTGACTGGCCTTCCAGCCAGTGTGCAAGTTCAAAAGCACTTGCAGAATGTGCCTGCATACGTAGATTCAGGGTTTCCAGCCCCTTCAGGAACACCCATGCATTAAAAGGGCTCATTGTTGGTCCCGCAGTACGTAAAAACCCATATACATCTGTGCCTACGATTGCCTCTGTACCGACAACCGCACCACCAACACATCTGCCCTGACCATCAAGATATTTTGTTGCGGAATGTATTACAACATCAGCACCAAGCTCCAGCGGTTTTTGTAGCGCAGGCGTACAAAAACAATTATCGACCACCAGCAGGCAATCATGCTGATGGGCCAAATCAGCAAGCGCACGAATATCCGCCAACTCTGTAAGAGGATTTGAAGGTGTTTCAACGAACAATATCCGCGTCTCCGGCTTGATTGCCTTCTCCCATGCAGACAAATCATCGATATCTACATAGGTAGTTTCAACTCCAAACTTTGCCAGAAACTGGTTAAACAGCATAACGGTGCTACCAAAGATACTGCGGGATGAAACAATGTGTTCACCCTGCTTTAGCAAACCCATACAAGTTGCAAGAATGGCAGACATTCCGGATGATGTAGCCACACAGCGTTCACCACCTTCAAGTGCTGCAAGCCTTTGTTCAAATGTTCTTACTGTCGGGTTGGTAAAACGTGAATAGATATTTCCAGGTATTTCACCAGAAAATCTTGCCGCTGCTTCTGCTGCACTGGCGAAAACATAACTGGATGTCGGGAAAATTGGCTCTGAATGCTCGCCCTCTGCAGTACGCGCCAGACCTGCCCGAACTGCCAGCGTATCAAAACCGTACTCTTCATTATCTGAGGACATATATGCCTCCCTGTTAACTAAATCTATATTTAAAAATCACTAAGAACGGGATTACAGATCATTGCCCGTCGCTTCACACATCCGACGTACAGGATGTACTAGTGTCGCGGAGAACATGGATGTTCGAGAGCGACCTGTAGCATCGCCGCTCCTTGCCATCCATGGTATCGCGGCATACCGTACATCCTGTACATAAAAAAACCCGCTATTAGCTTACGCCAAAGCAGGTTGCCCACGCTTTAGCTGCATTTATCAAGCGCCCGCAAGCTGATTTCAAATCGGCGCTATGTGTACAAGAATAGATAATGGCGATTTGCTTGTCAACTTTTTCAAATATCCCTCATCTACCCTGTAAATTCTGCCATATCAAACAGGATAGACTAATTAGAATTATGCATGTCGATTAGAGTAACGCCAAGATCAGTATCATCCTCTTCATTCTGACTACCGCTTTTCGCCTTATCGTTTCTACGCTGCTCAAGTCTGTCCAGATATTGCTGATCGATATCTCCCGTTACATACTCGCCATCAAAAACAGAGGCATCAAAACGATTGATGTCAGGATTACCAACGCGCGCAGCTTCTACCAGATCTTCCAGATCCTGAAACATCAGCCAGTCTGCACCGATTAACTCGGCCACTTCTTCCACTGTTTTATTATGAGCAATTAATTCATCAGCGCTTGGCATATCAATACCATAAACATTTGGATAACACACGGGCGGAGCTGCTGAAGCAAAGTAAACCCGATTTGCACCTGCGTCACGTGCCATCTGAATGATCTGCTGGGAAGTAGTCCCTCTCACAATAGAATCATCCACCAGCAAGACATTTTTATCCTTGAATTCAAGATCAATTGCATTCAGCTTTTGACGAACAGACTTTTTCCTCTGCTTCTGGCCCGGCATAATAAAGGTACGGCCTATATAACGGTTCTTGATAAAGCCTTCCCGATATTTTACGTCCAGCCTGTTTGCCAGTTGAAGCGCAGAGGTCCGGCTGGTATCCGGAATCGGTATCACGACGTCAATATCATGATCCGGCTTTTCACGAAGAATCTTTTCCGCCAATTTTTCACCCATACGTAACCTGGCTTTATAGACTGACACATTGTCAATAATGGAATCAGGGCGTGCGAGATACACATATTCAAAAATACAGGGGGAGTATACGGGGTTATCCACGCATTGGCGTGTATACAGCTTTCCTTTCGTATCAATCAAAACCGCCTCACCAGGTGCTATATCACGAATCAGTTCGAAACCAAGCGCATCCAGAGCTACGCTTTCAGATGCGATCATATATTCATCACCCAGATCAGTGGTGCGCTTACCAAACACAATCGGGCGGATTCCATATGGATCTCGAAAACCTACGATACCGTAACCGGCTATCATGGCAACGCCAACATAACCTCCCCGACAACGCTTATGCACACCAGCTACCGCATCAAAAACATCTTCTGCATTAATTTCAATCTTGCCGTGCCTTTGTAGCTCATGGGCAAATACATTCAACAGGATTTCAGAATCTGACTCGGTATTAATGTGTCGCAGGTCTTCGCGAAACAGGTCGCGCTTGAGTTCATCTGCATTGGTAAGGTTGCCATTATGCGCGAGGGAAATACCGTAGGGTGAATTTACATAAAAGGGTTGCGCTTCAGCTGAACTGGCGCACCCGGCAGTAGGGTAACGAACATGCCCTATACCCAGATTCCCTTTAAGATTGAGCATGTGTCTCGTGTGGAAAACATCACGCACCAGCCCGTTGTCCTTGCGCAGGTTCAGCTTTCCGTTATCACAGGTCATCATACCGGCAGCATCCTGCCCACGATGCTGCAAAACTGTCAGCGCCTCATACAGCGCCTGGTTTACAGGACTTTTGGAAACAATTCCAACAATACCGCACATTTCTTAACCCCTTTACATCATTAACATGTTTTTATGGATGAACAATCCTAACTTAATCAAAAAGCAATATTCTTGGCCACATCATGGGGAAGAAAACCCCGCATCCAGATCGCAGCATCCTGAAAATGGGTCATTAGCATAGATTGTTTCCACCATGTTTCTTCCGGGATCGACTGAGTCAGTCCAGCCAGCATCACCAGAATAACCACAACTGCAATCCCACGGGCAACACCAAATATAACCCCCAACATCCTGTCCGTACCTGTCAACCCCGTTTTCTTGACCAATTGACTGGCAAGATAATTTGCCATTGAACCTGCAATCAAGGTAATAACAAATAACGCCACAAATGCAACTGCCAATCTGGCAGATGCCGAAGCAATCATATTCTCCAGAAGCACACTAAGCTTATGCGAAAAAGTTATGGCCACCCAGATTGAAATAATCCACGCGAGCAAAGACAGCGCCTCACGGACAAAACCCCTCAACAGACTAATGCCGGCAGAAAGCGCAATAATCACAAGTATTGCAATATCAACCCAGTTCACGATTTACCCGAATTATGAAAGAAGGTTCTCAAATTAATAGCTCTGGAAGTTGTATTTATCCCGAACCCTATACCGAAAGAAGGCAATTCTACCAAAGCCCGTCAGGCACGGATACACTTAAGGACACTATGGATGGCTTGTAACGTACCCGTTTTCCAGCTTGATCTGCTGCTTTACCTGCCTGAGCGCCACTTCCGCCTCACTGCGGCTTAGTACCGGACCCACTCTAACCCGATACATGTTGTTTTGCTCACTGTTTCTAAACTGTTCCATAAACACGGAAAACCCTTTTGACCTGATCTGATCACGCAAACTAATGGCCTTGCTTTTCTCGGTAAAACTGCCCACCTGAACCACCCAGGAAGCCAGTTTTTGTGTGGTTATGCTTTTCGAAACCTGCGGACTGGGAGCCTTAACCCCGGCAACCCTGTCACTAGCGCCTTGTCCCTCAGTTTTCACAGAAACCGGTTCTTTTGCGGGAGCATCTTTTACATTTGAACTTACTGATTGCCCGGAAAGCGAGTCTGATTTTGGCTTTGATTTTATAGATATCGGTTCTGAAGAGTAGATAATCCCACCCTCATCACGCCTCGGAGGTGATGGAATGCTCTGATCTTTAACAAACCCCTCACCCGATACGCCCTGACGCTCTGGCCGAGGCGGAATTTCCTTGATGATCCTGTTACCAGAACCATCCAGTAACATCGGAATGACGACGACCCCCAGTGAAATAATCACCGCTGCACCAACAAGCCGTTGCTTTAATAAAAGATCCACAGCTACCTCTCTAGTACATTTTACTTAACTAAATTAAATGCCGTATAACTAATACGTTTACTCTTGTAATGCCTGCGCTACTGTATAAAAGGACCCAAAAATAAGCAAGCGATCTCCGTCATGAGCATCCTGAAGAGCCTTGCTTCTAGCCTGTTCAACATTTTCGAACTCAATCACACTGCATTTGGCACATATAGCCCTGACCCTGGTTGCAAGCTCCTTAGAGTCCATGCCACGATTCACGGGAAGGCCTGCCACGTACCAACCATCTATATCTTCTGATAAAACATCTATTACGGATTCGACATCTTTGTCCTTCAACATGGCAATTACCGCATAAGTATACCCACTGCAACCATGCAACTGGAGATTCTGATGTAAAATCCGTGCGGCTTCCGGATTATGAGCGACATCCAGTATCTGCGTTACCTTGCCTGGCAATACCTGAAACCTTCCGTTCAATTTCACATCATGTAATCCATGTCGTATCGCATCTGTACTTACCGGCAACCTGTCAGCGACCAGTTCCAGCGCCATTACTACCGATGCCGCATTCTGAACCTGTATCCTCCCTCGCAAGGAGGGCAATGGGAGACCACTTCGCAAACAATCGCTTCCTTTTTTATTGTGGACCCCTGCACCGCCACTGCTATATTTCCATGTCCAGCCATCTGCATTTACTGTATACGTAAAATCATCGTTCAGGGTATATAGTTCAGTGCCCACTGACTCTGCTGCCTGCAGGATACTTGCCGGAGGATTATTGTCTCCACAAACTGCCGGTTTCCCTGCGCGAAAAATACCAGCCTTCTCTTTGCCAATCTGCTCACGATCATCTCCTAACCAATCAGTATGATCAATATCTATGGAACTGATTATCGCCAGATCTGCATCTACAATATTCACTGCATCAAGACGACCACCCAGACCAACCTCAAGTATCACTACATCCAGATCAGATTGTCCGAAAATATACAATGCCGCCAGTGTCCCAAACTCAAAATAACTCAGTGTTACATCAGCTCTGGCCTGGTCTACCTGCTCAAAGGCATTGCATAACATACCGTCTTCTACCTCAACACCATTGATATGTATACGTTCGTTATAATGAAATAAATGAGGGGAAGTATAGGTTCCGACACGATAACCGGCAGCTCGCAAAATAGCATCCAGCATAGCAACACAGGAACCTTTACCATTAGTACCGGCTACTGTAATAACCGTAATAGAGGGGTCTGAAAGTCCTTCCTTGAATCCCAGATTACTACTGGCCTTATTGACCCGATCCAGACCAAGATCAATTTCTACAGGGTGAAGGTCTTCCTGCCACGCTAACCAGTCATTGAGTGAGTCAAATCTCATATTCAGCGCTTGAAAGAAAACTCCATTTGCCGTCATCTCGGCGAACGCCTATATGGGCGTAGGCGGCAGGGCGACGCAGAAGGCCAAAGCCGAGGCCGGGATCCATGAAGTTTAACAGGTTAATGGATTCCGGCCTTCGCCGGAATGACGCGAATCGTGAAAACAAGAGTTTTCGTTCAGACACTATTTAACTGATTAACAATTTACCAGGTGATACTTACAATGAACTTATACCGCTTCCTGTCGCATCAGCATCGATAGCATACTGGCTATCTGGTCACGCATCTCCCTGCGGTCAACAATCATATCCAGCGCCCCATGCTCAAGCAGAAATTCACTTCTCTGAAAACCTTCCGGCAAGGTTTCGCGAACCGTTTGCTCAATGACCCTTGGTCCAGCAAATCCAATCAGCGCATTTGGCTCGGCTATATTAAGATCCCCCAACATGGCAAGGCTTGCAGAAACACCACCCATGGTTGGGTCTGTCATCACTGATATATACGGGATACCGAGACTGGACAATTGCGCCAATGCGGCGCTGGTCTTGGACATCTGAAACAGGGAAGTCAGCGCCTCCTGCATTCGCGCACCACCACTTGCGGAAAAACAGACTAATGGAATTCTTTCCTTGATACTTTCATTTACTGCCCAGACAAATTTCTCGCCAACCACAGAACCCATTGAGCCGCCCATAAAACCAAACTCAAAGGCACAGGCTACAACTGGACGTCCTTTAAGGCTACCCTTAATGACCACCAGCGCATCTTTTTCATTGGTCTTTTTCTGTGCCTGGGATATCCGGTCCTTGTATTTTTTACTGTCCTTGAATTTTAGTTCATCTACAGGTCTCAGATTTTCACCAATCTCTTCTCTTGGATCTGGATCCGAATCCAGAAATATATCCAGCCGCTTACGGGCGCCGATACGATTATGGAATCCACACTTGGGGCAAACATCCTGAGATCGCTCTACCTCAGCACGATAGAGAACCGCGCTACATGCATCACATTTTGTCCACAAACCTTCCGGCACACTTCGCTTTGAAGAAGACCCATTCGTACTAATACGGGAAGGCATTAATTTTTTAAACCAGCTCATTGGTATTTTTCTCTGTATATTCTGTTCTCTTGAATCTTATAAGTAGTGCTATCTATTATAGCCGGTATAGCCTGACTCTAGGCATCTATAGCTTTCCGCATTTCTGCCAGTAAAGCAGTAACCTTAGCCTCAATCACTTTCTTATCACCGGCATTCTCCCCGACCAGCTTTACAATTGCACTGCCAACCACGACTGCATCTGCAACCTTTGCAACTTGTGCAGCAGATTCAGCATCCTTGATACCGAAACCCACACCAATAGGTAGATCAGTCACAGAACGAATCTGGCCGAGCTTGTCTGCCACTGACCCAACATCCAGACTGGCCGCTCCGGTGACCCCTTTTAAGGACACATAGTAAACAAAACCACTGGCACAATTACATATTTTTTCAATCCGCTCACCTGTACTGGTAGGTGCAATCAGGAAAATAGGATCCAGCTCATGTGCTTTTAAATGTCCGAGAAAATCATGCGCCTCTTCCGGGGGTAAATCTACCGTTAGAAGGCCGTCCACACCCGCATCAGATGCAGCCTGCGCAAACTTTTCATACCCCATTACTTCTACCGGGTTTAAATAACCCATCAGCACTACCGGCGTATCAGTGTCTTTTTCTCTGAAATTTCTCACCATCTCCAAAACATTATGCAGACTCACATGATGTTCAAGTGCGCGTTCACTGGCTGCCTGGATGACCGGCCCATCGGCCATAGGGTCTGAAAACGGAACACCCAACTCAATAATATTTGCGCCGGCCTTTACCATTGCATGCATCAGGGGAACGGTAATAGCAGGGTCAGGGTCTCCCGCCGTAATGAAGGGAATCAATGCCTTTTTGCCCTCCTTGCCCAAACGTGCGAAACAGCCCTTTATCCGGCTCATACTTTTATTCCTTCAAGGGCTGCTACCGTATGAATGTCTTTATCTCCACGACCGGACAGATTGACCAGAACGATTTGATCAGGTGACATTCCTGCTGCCAGTTTGGTTGCATACGCCAGTGCGTGACTGGACTCCAGTGCCGGCATGATGCCTTCCGTCAAGGTTAGCTCGTGAAATGCATCCAGCGCCTCCTTGTCGGTTGCAGCCACATAATTGGCACGGCCTATATCCTTTAACCATGAATGCTCAGGCCCTACACCGGGATAATCCAGACCCGCAGAAATAGAATGTGTTTCGATTATCTGGCCATCCTTATCTTCCATCAGATAGGTTCTATTGCCATGCAATACACCTGGCTGGCCTGCACATAAAGGCGCTGCATGCTTACCGGTATCCAGACCCTCTCCAGCGGCTTCTACTCCATAGATAGCTACATCCTTATCTTCAAGGAACGGATAAAACAGCCCAATCGCATTGGAGCCACCACCAACACATGCAACCAGCGCATCGGGCAACTTCCCAGCCTGTTCCTGTATCTGGACACGTGCTTCGCGGCCGATAATGGCCTGAAAATCTCTTACCATCGCGGGATACGGATGGGGCCCGGCAACGGTGCCGATGATATAGAATGTATTATCTACATTGGTTACCCAGTCTCTCATGGCCTCATTGAGGGC
>DAOWEP010000155.1 GCA_030638455.1 Gammaproteobacteria bacterium | reverse complement strand
TACTAGTTGAATGCCTGATCAATATGTAATGTAAGGGTATTCGAGCCATTGGTGGGTGTATGCTTTGGTCTGGTTAGAGTATGAGGCACATGGATGAAAGGATTGTAGCTATTATCGGAATTCTGTTTTTCAGGTGAAAGTTATAATTGTTTTTCGCGATCAGATAAATTTTATGGGTATAATTATGTTTTATTGTTGATTGTTGGTAGAATTTTGTATACAGCCGAAATGAGTAGGGGAATCAAAGATGGCGGATCGTAGATTACAGGTTTTTCACACCGTTGCACGGTTGCTAAGTTTTACCAAGGCAGCTGAAACACTGCACATGACACAGCCGGCTGTAACCTTTCAGGTAAGGCAACTGGAGGAATACTTCAATACACGTTTGTTCGACAGGACGCATAACAAGATAGGTCTGACAGATGCAGGCAAGCAGGTATTTAGCTTTGCGGACAAGATCTTTGAACAGTATGCGCAAATGGAAGATGCTGTCAGAAAGGTAACGGGGGACATTAGTGGCGCATTGGTTATTGGAGCCAGTACCACCATAGCGGAATATATGCTCCCGTCTCTATTGGGGGATTTCAAGGCTAAGTATCCGGATGTTACCGTCCATCTAAAGGTTTCCAATACTGACGGCATTGTCCACATGGTGGAAAATAATGATATCGATATGGGCGTAGTTGAGGCCCCGGTAAGTAACAAGAATCTGGTGGTTGAAGTTTGCAGGATGGATCAACTCGTTGCCATTATGCCGCCCAGTCATCCATTGGCCAGTGAAAAAAGTATACCGGTAAGTGCCTTAATGGAGTATCCATTTATTTGCAGGGAAGAAGGCTCAGGAACAAGAGAGGTGATAGAAGAGTACCTTAAATTGGCTGACGCAAGCGGGAATGATCTGAAGGTTTGTATGGAACTGGGTAGCCCGGAAGCTGTTAAAGGCGCGGTTGAGGCCGGCATGGGTATTTCGATTACATCCCGTGCTACCCTTATTAAGGAGCTGAAACTTGGCTGTCTGACGGCGGTAAACCTGGAACCGGTGCTGGAACGCCCATTTTCATTCGTTCACCAAAAGCAAAAATTTCGGCATAGTGCAATGGAAGAGTTACTGGTGTTTGCCAGGAATTACTGCAAGGAGCACCAGAATATTGAAGATACTCTGCCTGTATAACATGAAACCTGAGCTGTACTGTTACCTGACAGGTTAGAAATAATTGTGAAAGAAATATTATATGACTTCATATGACAAGAAACTGATTCAGTGTTTTTCTGCCCTGAGTGATGGACATAAAGAGTTGGTACTGGAGTTTATGGAGTTTCTGGGGTCCAAATACCCGAATACATCACAGTTTGAATCACCTGTTGAAGTAAGGAATGAGCCTGAAAAAATACTTGAGCCAATATTGACGCCACGCCCTGAATCAGAATCTGTAATTGCCGCCATCAAAAGACTTTCGCAAAGTTACCCAATGTTGAACAAGGAAAATCTGTTCGATAAAACATCTTTACTTATGACGGCTCATATCATGCAAGGGAGGGACGTAGTGGAGGTAATCGATGAAATTGAGCTGGTTTTTAAGGATCAATATGAGGATCATATTAATTCGAAGAAGTGATGCTACGGAATATTATATAAAGTCGCATCGGTTTCTGGATTTGTTTAGTACCTAATTTGGTGCCTATAAAGTCTCTGAAGCATAATCGGCCAGTCGTGAACGTTCTCCCCTCAGCAAAGTGATATGACCACTGTGTTCCCATTCCTTAAACCTGTCTACTACATAGGTTAGTCCCGAGCTGGTTTCTGTTAAATAGGGTGTATCAATCTGGGCAATATTACCCAGGCAGACAACCTTTGTTCCGGGGCCAGCTCTGGTGATAAGCGTTTTCATTTGTTTGGCCGTCAGATTCTGTGCCTCATCCAGAATAATAAATTTATTTAAGAATGTGCGGCCGCGCATGAAATTCATGGATCGGACTTTAATGCGTTTCTGAATTAGATCATTGGTAGCTGCCTTGCCCCAGTCTCCACTGCCCTCGGTTTTGGTTAGTACTTCAAGGTTATCCATCAGGGCGCCCATCCAGGGTGTCATTTTTTCTTCTTCTGTACCGGGCAGAAAGCCAATATCTTCACCTACCGGTACAGTTACTCTGGTCATGATTATCTCTGAATACAGGTCTTGTTCCAGTGTCTGTTCTAATGCAGCAGCCAGGGTCAAAAGTGTTTTTCCGGTTCCGGCCTGACCTACCAGGCTGATGAAGTCTATTTCGGGGTTCATCAGTAAATTCAGGGCAAAGTTTTGCTCCTGATTGAGTGCATTGATTCCCCATACATTGTGGCTGTTTTGAGAATAATCCCAATTAACCTCAATCGTGGCATGATCATTTTCAATTTCACAGACTCTTGCGCTGAAACCCGATGAGTCTGCCATGTGCAGAAATTGGTTGGGGTACCATTGACTGACTTGCGCACCATGGATTTTGTAATAGGTATGTCCTTCTTCCTTCCATGACTCCATGTCCTTGCTATGTGTTTCCCAGAAATCTGTTTCCAGTTCCGTTGAGCCACTGAAAAGAAGGTCTACATCATCCAGCACCTGGTCATTGAAATAATCTTCTGCATGAATGCCGAGAACTATTGCCTTGATCCGAAGATTAATGTCTTTGGAGACAATGGTTACCTTGCAGTCCGGGTGTTCTTCCTGAAGCGCGATAGCGGTGCCCAGTATATGGTTGTCAGGTTTGATTCCAGGCAGGCTTTCGGGCAATAAGGCAGGCATGGCGTGGGTCTGGAAAAATAACTTACCAGTCGACGAGATAGCCCTTTCTGATACGTTATAGGGTGGATTTAACGGGATACCCTTGTCGATTTCCTTTTTACTGGAGTCATATACTAATTCATCAATAAACCGGCTTGCTTGTCTTACGTTTCTGGAAACCTCCGACAAACCCTTTTTTGCGCTATCGAGTTCTTCGAGAACTACCATGGGTATGTATACGTCGTGTTCCTTGAAATGGAACAGGGCAGTTGGGTCATGCATCAATACATTGGTATCGATAATGAATAAGCGCTTTCCAGGTATCTCTTTTCTTTCCATTTTCCTGGTGTTACCAATTAAAGTGGTTGAATAAATAGTTGATTATTTTAGTGCCTTTGCGGCTTCAAGAACCTCATCTACATGACCATCTACTTTCACCTTGCGCCATTCCTTTGTCAGTTCTCCACTTTTATCAATAAGAAAGGTGCTTCGTTCTATTCCACGCACCTTTTTTCCATACATATTTTTCATCTTTATTACATCAAATAAAATGCATAGCTTTTCTTCATGGTCTGAAATTAAATCGAAACGGAATTGTTGGTTTTCCCTGAATTTATCATGTGATCTTATGCTATCTCTGGATACGCCAAGCACGACCGTATTACGTCGTTTGAATTTCAGGTTATTGTCGCGGAAGTCCTGTCCCTCTCTTGTGCATCCCGGGGTGCTATCTTTAGGGTAAAAATACAGCACTATATTGCTTCCCTTAAAGTCCGATAATTTAATTTCCTTCTCGCCTGTTGCAGGTACTTTAATGTCAGGAACTTTTTTGCCAATGGCTACTTTTGTCATGTTTGCTATCCTATGCGCGCAAGATTGTTCAGTTTTTTATGGGTTCAAGTACTGCATCCAGATTCAGATTATCGCAGAAGTCCATAAAGGCCTCTCGTAGTTCGGCAATATTGGTTTCTGACGGAACGCCTACTTCCATGTGTACCGAAAACATCGGTGTGCCGGTATGTGCACCTGAATAGGTGCTAGTGGCAAGCTCCTCAATATTGATTTTTTTATCGGAAAAGAAACCGGACAAATTATGCACAATGCCGGGATGGTCCATAGAAATCACATCTGCACTGTAAGGCATGATGTTTTTTTGAACCTTTCTGGGTTCGGTATGCTTTGAGAAAATATGCATACCGAGACGGTCTTGAAGAGCAGATAACTGAGACTCAAGTTTTGCGATAGTATTCCAGTTTCCGGAAGCCATTAGAATCAATGCAAATTCACCACCGAGTACACTCATACGGCTGTCTTCAAGGTTGCAGCCGTTTTCCTTGAGGGCTTTTGTAATCTCATTAACAATGCCGGGTTTGTCTTCACCTAGCGCCGTAATTACCAAATGTTTAGTCATAGGGACAGCCTGTCAGATGTTATTATTCTATCCATTAATCATATACTCATTGTTCCAGGTTAACAGCCCTTAGTTGTTCCGCAGCATCTTCCGGACTGATCGTGTTTACAAAAAGACCGGAGCCAAGCTCAAAACCGGTCGGAATACTGGTGCGTGGGCAGATTTCCAGATGCCAGTGAAAGCTCGACTCGCAGTCAGAAAATTCATCGGCACGGGGTATGGAGTGCAGGAAATAATTATATTGGGCACCACCAATGACCGTATCCAGTCTTGTCATGGTACGTTTTAACACGCGTGCGAGGTCATCCAGGTCTTCCTCGCTGGTTTTAAGAAAATCTGCCTGGTGGCTCAGTGGCAAGATATGAATCTCCCATTCAAAACGGCTGGCAAAGGGCTTTATGGCAATAAACCGCTCTCCACGTTCCACAACGTACTGGCCAACACTGATCTTACGCCTGACTTCACCAGATTCTCGATCATATATTGTGGCCTCGTATGTCAGAGCTTCATCAATTAATGAGCAGAAAATACAACGGTGTTGCTTCTTGAAATATTCGCGGCTGCACTGTACCTCGTTGTAAAGATTCTCCGGTACAACGGGCATGGCGATTATCTGGCTGTGCGTATGGGGAATGCTTGCCCCAGCGGCAGGGCCAAAGTTCTTGAAGGCAAGAATAAATTTCAGGCGATCATCGGCCTGATAGAGTTGTTTTATCCTTTCCTGATAGATACTAAACAGATTTTTTAGATGAGATTGTTCCATTTCATGGATGGCAATTCCGTGCTGATGGTGGTCAATGATTACTTCGTGTCGGCCGTAACCATCAATAGCCTGCTGCAGGCCAAATATCAGCCCATCATCCCGGTTATCATCCCCGAGTACTGGATACAAATTTTCCACAATCCGGATTTCCCAGTCAGACTCATCTGGATACGTCATGATAGTAGGCGGTGTTTTGTCTTCGTTTCCCTTGCAAAAAGGGCATGTTTCAACGTGTTTTCGGGTGTCTCTTGGCGCGGGGTCTTCACTCTTTCTGGGACGCATATTACGTGCGGTTGCAACCAGTACCGATTCTGTGGGCACGATAGGGTTGATGCGAATTTCACGTATTGAATCAGGATTGGTCATTTTTTATATATCCGGGTATCTAAAAAAACAGGTTTATTGTAACGCTTGTCGCAGCTCTATTATGCAAGGAATCTGGAGAGAAAGGTCTGAATATGTCAATATACCCATAGTTAGACCTTATGGACAGGAGCACGGGAGTTCGGGTTTTCAGGAAAATAAACAATCTTGTTGTATAGGTCTTGTCATATAGGCTACTATTTTGCCCTTATTTTTTACGGAGATAAGACATGTTTCACGGTAGTATGGTGGCTCTGGTAACCCCGATGCAGGAAGGGGGGGTGCTTGACAGTGAAGCCTTGTCCAGGCTGGTTGAATTCCATATCGAAAACAGGACGGATGCCATTGTTGCGGTCGGTACGACGGGTGAATCGGCTACCGTGGATGAAAAGGAACATTGTGGACTTATTCGCCAGATAATAGACCTCGTCAAAGGGCGGATACCTGTAATTGCTGGAACAGGCGCTAATTCCACAAGTGAAGCGATAACCTTGACTCGTTGTGCGATGGAGGCTGGAGCCGATGCCTGTTTGCTGGTTACGCCTTATTACAACAAGCCAACACAGGAAGGCCTGTATTTACATCATAAGGCTGTGGCTGAAGCAGTACCTGTGCCGCAGATCCTTTATAATGTACCAGGACGGACTGCCTGTGATATGTTGCCTGAAACCGTAGAGCGCTTATCTGGTATCTCTAATATTGTGGCCATTAAAGAGGCTACAGGTAGTATAGATAGAACGTGTGAGATTCTTGAGCGGTGCGGCGACCGTCTGGATGTGTACAGTGGGGATGATGCTACAACGCTGGAGCTGATACAGGCTGGTGCCAAAGGCGCTATTTCCGTGACAGCTAATGTTGCACCCGCTGCGATGCATGAACTATGTAGTGCCGCAATGGAAGGCAGGCTGGATGCAGCAGAAAAAATCAACAAGAAGCTTGATCCGCTACATAAAAATTTATTTCTGGAGGCAAATCCAATTCCGGTGAAATGGGCCCTGTACGAAATGGGCTTGATTCCAAAAGGCATACGATTACCGCTTACCGTTTTATCTGAGCAATATCATGAACCGGTTCGGCAGGCGCTGAAATATGCCGATGTTTTATAGTGAGCTGTGCGGGCGGTAATAACCGTATAGTCTTTATTAATTCTCATTCAATCAATGAAATGGCCAGGAAATAATATGCAATCTTATTCGCGCCTTAAGCGCCCCGTATTAAAACAAACAGGTTTACAGCAAATAGTATTATCAGGGTTGGCAATGGTTATCTTCTTGTTATCAGGTTGTTCCTGGCTTGATAGCACTTTCCCGGACCCAAAAAAGGTAGATTATAAAATTAGCCGAACGGAATCCCCGCTGGAGGTGCCGCCGGATCTGACCAGGCCTAATCGTGATGACACCATGGCAGTGCCGGATATTTCACCGTCTGGGGCAGCGACCTATTCAGCATATTCTGGTGAGCGAAAGGGAGGAGGTAGTTACACGTCTTCCGTAATGCCTGAGCAGGATCAGGTTCGTTATGTGCGTGAAGGTGGTTTTTCCTGGCTTGTGTTGCAGGGTGAGCCGGCACAGGTATGGCCAAAAATACGTGAATTCTGGTTACATAATGGATTTCTATTAACCAGAGATGATCCTGCTATCGGAATACTTGAAACAGACTGGGCAGAAAATCGTGCCGATATTCCACAGGGGGCAATTCGAAGACTTCTTAGTAAAGCACTGGATTCAATTTATTCAGCAGGTACTCGTGACAAATTCAGGGTCAGGCTGGAAAAAGGGAGAACATCGGGTACCACTGAATTGTTTATCAGTCATCGTGGTATGGAAGAATTTATTCCGGGAGATGATACAGATAACGCCTCTATGTGGAAACCAAGAGCATCGGATCCGGAACTGGAAATCGAAATGCTCAAGCGGATGATGGTCTTTGTTGGCATTGAAGAGCAAAAGGCAACCCGGTTGCTGGCAAGAAAGGATACCCAGAAACCACGTGCAACATTGGTTCGGGATGCAGATCAAAATATATCACTACAACTGGACGAAGTGTTTTCCCGTGCCTGGCGACATGTCGGCCTGGCTCTGGACAGGGTCGGGTTTGGAGTAGAAGACCGAAATCGCTCTGAAGGCTTATACTATGTTCGTTACAACGATCCGGATAAGGAAAGTGGTGAAAAGGAAGGTTTTTTCGCCAGTCTGGCTTTTTGGTCCTCAGATGAAGAGATTTCTGATGAAATCTATCAGATTAGTGTAAAAAGTGAGGGGGCAGCCACGCAACTACTGGTGATGGACAAGGATGGTAAGCGGGATAATTCAGATACGGCACAGCGTATTCTGAATCTTTTACATGAACAATTAAAATAATTTTATGAGCGCTTTGCACGAAAGTCTTTTCTCTCAATACGGCGTTAAAAATCAGCTCAAAATGCTCATTTACTTCGTGTAAACTGCGCTTTTTCGCTAATTTTTGCCTTGTCTTGAAAGAAAATCCAATTCGTGCAAAGCGCTCATTTTCTGGTTTCAGGAGCTTAAATCTTGCGATTTACTTCACTGGGTAGTGGTAGTCGTGGAAACGCAACTCTGGTTGAAGCTGGAGCAACCTGTTTGATGATCGATTGTGGGTTCTCCACAATCGAGGTCGAGCGAAGACTCACAAGACTTGAATATGAAGCTGAGAATATTTCAGGGATACTGGTAACGCACGAGCATTCAGATCACTTGCAGGGAGTAGGCAGGTTTGCCAGAAAATATTCTCTTCCTGTATGGATGACATCGGGAACCTATACAAGCTGTCAGCAAGAAATCTTCCCGGAAATAAACCTGATTAGTTCGCATGAGGATTTTTCTATACAGGATATTCAAATTCAGCCCTTTCCTGTGCCCCATGATGCACGAGAACCCTGTCAGTTTGTTTTTGATGATGCTCGCCACAAATTTGCGATCCTGACTGATACGGGTTCTATTACGGCACACATAGAGGAAATGATTAATGGTGTCGATGCCCTGATGCTTGAATGTAACCATGATATGGGGATGCTGATGCAGGGTAGTTACTCCCAGGCACTAAAAGAGCGTGTTGGTGGGCAGTATGGGCATATGAATAACCAGCAGGCCGCTGAATTATTGGCATCAATAGACCATTCGCGGTTACAAGTACTGGTGGCTGCCCATTTGAGCCACGAAAATAATTCTGAAGTGTTAGTTAGATCAGCACTCGATCAAGTGTTGGAAGATGGACAGGAAAGAATCAGGATAGCTGACCAGAAGGCAGGATTGGACTGGGTAGAGCTGAGATAAGATTCCGGGATTTTAAATACCCTTCATTAATTTTATACCCCATCCTTTATCTATATAAATCAATTGCTTATATAGATAATATTAAATCATTATTTTTTATCAGAGTTAAAGTTTTTTCTTTTGGTGCCGAATTACTTTCTGGTAAGGGAGAACAGCGGATAAATATAAATGCCACGTATTCGTTGGAGTTCTAAGGCATTTGATAAATGTAAGCCAGGATAATATGCATTTTCAGAATATAAGCTAACAGTAGAATTCAAAAAATAAAATAAAAGAGGAATATTTCAATGCCGCGTCTGATTTCACATATTTCTATTAAATATAAAGTATGGGGTACGTTAGGCTTGATGCTAATTGGCATGATAGTGCTGACGATAATCTCCTCTATCGGCCAGCATGGAGTAAAGACCCAGATATCACAGGTTGTAGATCAGGCCCAGCCAATGGTATTGGCCTCTATGGAATTAAATTCATATCTTGAGACGAGTGCCCGCTCGCTGGGTTTCTTTCTCTTGAGTAAGGATGAACAACACAAATCTGCGTATCTAAAAGCTTTAGATAGCGCTAATAGAACACTAGCTCGTATTCAGTTACTACCTGATGTAATGGATGATCCAGATACCGCTGCGCTTGTTGACGCTATTGATCAGGATATAAATAAATTCGAAGGATATAAGGATGAGCTGTTTGAAATGGGCAACAGTATGCTGGCTAATAATCCTGGAATTAAGTTTAGTAGTGAAAAGCTAAGTCCCGCCACGAAGGAAATGTTGCAATTGTTGGGCTCCATGGTCCAGTCTGAGTTTGAAGAGCAAGTCTCATCACAGCGTCGAAGTATTCTTTCTAATATTCATGATCTCCGATATGCATGGGCCAATATCATGAGTGGCATACGTGGGTTTTTGGCATTCAGAGATCAGGCTTCCCTGGATGGAATTCAGTTGTATCGCGATGAGAGTGGCAGAATTGTAGAAAAAATTCAGGAAAATATTGATGCGCTTAGCTTTGAGCAAGCAGATTCATTTGAACAGCTAGTGGCTATTCGCAAGCAGTTTTTTGTTGATTATGATGAAATGGTCCAAATTCATAGTGGTGATCAGTGGCGGGCCGATGGTTACCTTGTCCGAAATTCAATAGCCCCGCTCCTGGGAAGTATTGAGGTAAAACTGAATCAGTTAGTGGAAGAGAATAAGCAAAAGATTCAGGTGACTAGTGATGAGTTGGTAAATGCTATCGAGTTCAGTATTGAAATGCAGCTAATGATGCTAGTTGCAGGGCTTGTGGTGGGCGTGCTTATATTAATCAGTGCTGGTAAATTTGTGGTACAGCCTGTTGAGCGGTTGCGTAACGTGCTTCGGGAAATTTCCGGGGGGGAAGGTGATCTTACCCAGCGATGTGAAATAGTTTCCGATGATGAACTTGGCCAGGCATCAACTTATTTTAATAATATGATGGAAAGCCTTCAGGGTATGGTGAAAGGTATAGTGGGTGTCAGTGATTCGCTAAATACTGAAGTAGTAGAAGCAAATGATTGTATAGAGCATGTGAATACTAATGTTGCCCAGAGTGCTGAACAGGCGAATACCACAGCAGCTTCTACTGAGGAAATGTCTGCTACCGGCAATGAAATTGCCCGAAATGCCACTCAGGCCGCCGAGGAAGCGGCTAAAGTGCGTGAGGTAGCTCAAGATGGAGCACAGAAAATTACCGATATGTCTAGCAAAGCCAAGGGAGTGGGGAACCAGATTTCTACGCTGAAACAGGATGTAGAGGTGCTAGGTGAAAAGAGTAAGGGTATGCTGGATATGGTGAGCATTATTAATGATATTGCCAACCAGACCAACCTGTTGGCGTTGAATGCTGCAATTGAAGCAGCGCGTGCGGGTGAAATGGGCCGGGGTTTTGCAGTAGTGGCCGACGAGGTTCGGCAGCTTGCAATGAAAACAACGGACTCTACATCAAAAATTACCGCATTAATCACAGATAATATGCAGTTCAATGAAAATCTGACTGAAGTGATGAATGGTGTCTCTGACGCTACTCAATCCATGCTGGAAAGTGTTGATGAAACATCGAAGGTATTGAACAGCATGTCTGCCGGTGTTGATAATATGAATTCCATAGCAGGTCAGATTGCAGCTGCGGCCGGACAGCAAGCAATTTCTACAGATTCAGCGGCAAGTAGTATCGAAACTATTTCCGAGATGGAAAAAGAAAATACTCAGCATACTTCTAGGGCTACCGGTCATCTGGGAGAGATTCACGGTTTATCAACTCATCTTCAGGAATTGATAGGCAAGTTCAAGGTCTAGCTGTATTCGGATTCAGGGTTTCAAGTCTGCATTCCATTTGCGTGCAACGAAGCACACTCCCATTGCGGTACCAGTCACCTAACACAATTCGTTGTGCGGGTTTGGTATTAAGTATAAATTTGTGGGTGTCTGGTCGATGAGTATGTCCATGGATCATATGTTGCGCCCTGTATTCCTTTAATACTTGTTCCACAGATTTTTGATTGACATCCATTGTCTCAATAGATTTATTTTGGGTACTGGTTTTGCTTTCATTACGAAGTCTTTTGGCGATATCTTTTCTCTCCTGCAATGGCTTGCCAAGGAATTCCTTTTTCCAGTCAGGATTGCGAACCATGGCACGAAATTCAATGTAATCTTTATCGTCCGTGCACAGGGTATCTCCATGCATTAACAGGGTGGGTGTGCCATACAAATCAATAATAGTAGGATCGGAAATAAGGGTGCATCCACTGGAACTTGAGAATTCATGGCCCATCAGGAAATCACGGTTGCCGTGCATCAGGTATACCGGGGTGCCGCTCCGGGTTAGCTGGTGCAGGCCTGAAATAACCTCTGGATTGGGTGTGGATGAGTCATCATCACCAATCCAGACTTCAAAAAGGTCCCCAAGAATATAAAGGGCCTCGGCCTGTCTGGCAGATCCCTGAAGGAAGTCCAGGAATAGTGATGTTATGGTTGGGCGCGAGTCATCAAGGTGAAGATCGGAAACAAAAAGAGTTTCCGATTTTTTATTCACGTTGCGTATCTTGTCCGTTGTTCTTCAGATGAAAAGGTTGAGCAGTTAGCAGTAAATGATTAGTCTTCAAGGACAGTAACACTTTCAATGATGACATCTTCAACAGGTACGTCCTGATGGCCAGATCCGGAACCTGTTGCAACGTTTTCTATCTTCTCTACTATATCCATGCCACTAGTTACCTTGCCAAATACACAATATCCCCAGCCATTTGGGGTAGGTGAAGAATAATTTAGAAATGAGTTATTCTTGGCGTTAATAAAAAACTGCGAAGATGCTGAGTGAGGGTCTGGTGTGCGGGCCATTGCAATAGTGCCTATATCATTTTCCAGTCCATTATCTGCCTCGTTCTTAATGTTGTCGCGAGTCTCTTTTTGATTCATGCCAGGTTCAAATCCGCCGCCCTGTATCATGAAACCCTTAATTACGCGATGGAAGATAGTGCCGTTAAAAAAACCATCTTTTGCATACTGAACAAAGTTCTCAACTGTAACGGGTGCCTTGTCCGCATCCAGTTCAAGTACGATCGTTCCATGGTTGGTTTTCATCTCTACAGTTATAGCAGGTACAGTCATATCAGGTGCCTTTGTTTTGGTTTGTTTTGTTGATGCCTTTTTTTCCGCATAGGCTGTATTCAGTAAAAGAAACATGGATGCCATAAATGCAAGAAACAGGGATAAGAGTGGTTTTTTCATCATCTTTTTCCAGTAAAACGTAATCTTTTTCAAGTAAAATATAGAACAGAGCGCCGTATAATACTGGTTTTTCAGGGTTCTGTACAAGGATGTGATGAGTATAAATTTTGTTACAAACGGTAGTTTTGGATACTATAGCGGTTTTAAAGAATTGATTCAGGCCATCATGCTCGAGATATACAATAATCTAACCCGGAAAAAAGAGCCTTTTACTCCTATCGACCCAAATAATGTCCGCATGTATGTATGTGGAATGACGGTGTATGACCTGTGTCATTTGGGTCATGCCCGGGTACTGGTGGTGTTTGATGTGGTCAGCCGTTATCTGAGAAAGATATATGGGGTTGACAAGGTCACCTATGTCCGGAATATCACCGATATCGATGACAAGATCATCCAGCGTGCCAATGAGAATAAAGAAGAATTTTCTGCCCTGACAGGACGGTTTATCGAAGAGATGAATCAGGATGCAGATGCATTAGGTGTCCAGAGGCCGGATGCTGAACCCAGGGCAACCACGCATATGGGGCAGATCATCGACATGATTCAGAGTTTGATAGACAAGGGTAATGCCTATCAGGCCAATGTTGAGGGTGGTGGCGGAGATGTGTATTACGATGTAAGCGGGTTTGAGAACTATGGTGAGCTCTCTGGGAAAAAGCTAGAGGACTTGCGGGCAGGTGCGCGTGTCGAGGTAGAGGAAGCCAAAGATGACCCTTTGGATTTTGTGTTATGGAAAACCGCCAAGCCAGATGAGCCTAGTTGGGATTCACCCTGGGGTAAGGGCAGGCCGGGTTGGCATATAGAATGTTCCGCAATGTCTACACATTGCCTGGGAAATCATTTTGATATTCACGGCGGCGGTATGGACCTGCAGTTTCCTCATCATGAAAATGAAATTGCCCAGTCTGAAGCCGCTACCGGTGAAAAGTTTGTAAATGTATGGATGCATAATGGGTTTGTACGGATAGACGATGAGAAGATGTCCAAGTCCTTGGGGAATTTTTTTACCGTACGTGAAATTCTTACCCGATATAAACCGGAAGTTATTCGTTACTTTGTTTTAAGCAGTCATTATCGTAGTCCCCTGAATTACTCGGATGCACAACTGGATAGTGCCAGGGCTGCACTGGATGGGTTTTATGCGGCTATGCGAGGGCTGCCTACATCTGTAAGTGATAAAGGCGATAAAGATACCGAACATTTTTATCAGGCCTTTTATAAGGTCATGGATGATGACTTTAATACATCAGAAGCTATTGCCATATTGGCCTCTGTGCGTCATGAACTGAACCGGGTTAAGTCCGCAGGCGATATAGAAACGGCAGCAAAGTTAGCTGGTGTCTTACGCGGTCTGGGTAACTTGTTGGGTTTGCTGCAGGATGATCCAGATCAGTATCTGCAAGGCCTGGAGGCTTCTGATGATGGCGGTCTGAATAAAGAGCAAATCGAACAGATGATTGAAGAACGGCTTGAAGCCCGGAAAAACAAGGATTTTTCAGGGTCAGACCGAATCAGGGATGAGCTAAAGGCACAGGGTATTGTGCTGGAAGATGGTGCAGGAGG
>DAOWEP010000003.1 GCA_030638455.1 Gammaproteobacteria bacterium | reverse complement strand
TACAATCTTGATGACTTCGCCTGCCGGTACGGCTGTAAATCCATGTACTTCAAGGATGGAAAGAAATACCTCATAGATTTCTTTCTTTTCCATCGGGTGTTTGGAGATAACCGTTACCTTCCCTTTTACTCGAGGGTCAATAACGAAGTTCTTGCCTGTGAATTCCGAGATAGTTGTTATCAGGGTATTGATATCCGCATCCTTGAGGTTGAGGGTGACGGAGTCTTCGGAATAAGCATGTATTGGTGAAAACAGTATAAGGAGTAACAGCGCAATACTTTTCTGATATTTCTTGATGAGAGCAAAAGGAGTGAGGAATGTCAGTTTTTGTATCAATGAATACATTGCAAAGTACGTCGTTCGTTCATTCGTGGATATTGCAGCTTTAGCAATGGCTTTCATATTTTAGTTATACCTGATTAATTCGCTGTATCTGGTTATTGTCTGATTGTTGTAATTCTAGTGTTTAGATACAAATATAGCTGCTCTGTTGTCAGCTGCATATGTTAGCTGTGTATGTCAGTTGCGTAGAATGTGCAATTATTATTATCTTAGGATCACAGTGTGAGAACAGGGCAGAATGGCCGTTGAGTGGGAAACGCTATAAGATCTTTTGTACACTCCCGAAACTAGCAATATATTCAGACAGTTTTTCTAACACCCGGTTCTAATAACGAGGGAATATTATCAGAATCCTGTTAAACGGTACAGATAATAATCAATAACTTACAGCATTCCCGTATAATTTACATGTATTATTCCCGTTGAATCTTTTTTCCCTAGTAAAGCTAGTGTAGAGATAAGTTTTCGATCTGCATTAGGTTTAGGGATCAGTTTCCCCTGTATCTTGTAACCCCCGTCATTCCTTAATACTATCGTGGTATCTATCTTTACCTCCGCATCCTGGTCCCTTATGTGAATCCGTATATCGTCGTCCTGTGACTCGAGTTTGATCAACAGGGTGCCAATGCTTAGCGAGAATGGGCCGCTTAACTCGGCGTCATGCCAGATTATTTCGCCATCTGCCTCGATAGGTAGCTGGGTATCTGAAAAATGAATGGCGTCAATCGCAAGAGCGAGCGAGCCCGATGGAGATACATTCCTGACATAGGGTAACTGACTTAATATGTTTGTTGGAATAATACCCTTCAGGTTCTCAATATAAGTAAGTCCCTGGGTATTGAAGCCAATGGTAGCGCTCGCTTTGTTCTTCTGGTCATTAATGCCAATACTCAGCTTCAGTCTTCCAATTAATAGTGTCAGCGGGTGTATTTCCCAGCTAACATTGTCAAGCTGAATCTGGTGTACGGTTATTCGGTTTGCAGAGCCTGACCAGATCGTTCCTTTAGGTTGGCTGATCTGTACTTGCTCCTGGGGAAAGAAATCCTGCAGCCATTGGATACCTTGTGAGGCAGGTATGGATGTAATTAGAAATGCAAGGTACGCAATAATCCCTAAGGCGGCAAAAGCTTTTTTCTGGCGCATATGATTTGAAAGAGGGCTAGTTTTTCAGGCTGATTCGTGCATTTACAATTCCCTGTTCCTTCCGGTCAATTGAAATACTGGACACAGTAATCGCATATCTTTGTTGAAGTGTGTTTATCCATTGTAATAAAGGATCAAAAGGCGCTTTTTCAACCCATAATTGCACCTGGTTATTTCCCTGTGGTTCTACGCGGCGAATTACCTCACGAAGGCGTGCAGCTTTGGCCGTACTATCTACAGTCGATAGCAGGGATTGTTTGGAGCCTGCGCTTTGCCTGGAAGAGCTAAACTTTTTCAGGATTTTTATTTCTTCTGCTGATTGCTTCATCCATGCCAGGGTTTCTCTTTGTTGTTCTAACAGGTGCTCTCTTTTATTGAGCCCTGATACCAGTGGTTGAACGATCAGGCTATATATTAAGAGCAGGCATAATAAAATTGACCCTGTAATTAATGCCAGCCGTTCTCTGGGTTCCTTGCTGGCCAACCACTCGGTAACTTTTTTCATGACTTTTCTCTTGTGATTCTGAGCCTGCTGGTTACATTATTCTTGTTCGCAGTTGCCGATCGGATCTCAATCTTCAGGCCTCTGGTCTCAAGTTCTTGTTTTAAACCATCCAGGTTTTGCAGGTTATTGATTATGAGCTCAATATCAAGTTGATTGCCTCGATAATTAATATTCTTCAGTTCCTTTACGTTCTGGTTTGTAAATGCAGGTGATGTCAAGGATAGTAAATCAAGGAAACTATCCCCCTCACTACCTTTTGATTTCTTTAATTTGGCTAATTGTTGTTTCATTTGCGCGCGTGGGTTTACTATGCGCTTTATTTCAGGTAATTCATCGCGGAAAACCTTTTCTATTTCCCGGGATATTGCTTTGCTCTCCTTTCCCATGGTTACGTAATTGGTAACATCGATTATCCCCTGTAGCGATATCCAGATCACAAAAAGTGCAGCAGCCGGTATCCATGGGCGCAAGTTTTTGACCAGTTGGGAGCGAGGGCTATATTTTCCCTGTAAAAGGTTAATGCAGTTTGCCGGATTGAATGCCTCTGCCATCAGAGTTAGCGGGTCGTTTTCATAGTGCTCGGCTTGCCATTTATTTTCGATATCGAGTCCACTGATCTCTTCAATGTCATCATCCTTATTTCCATGGTTGATGATTTTTATGTTTTCAGGCGGTTGCTCATCTGTCTGCTCAGTATCATCCCCGGTAGAAGCCTGAACAAGTTCACCCAGATTTTCTGATTCTATGGAAAATCCACCAGACTCACTTGTACGTATAAGGCACAGGTTATTTTCTCGAAGTATCGTCCAGCTTTTGGGTATCCACGGTAAGGTCAAGGTGTCCGGTGTTATTATATTTGCATGGATATTATTTTGTTGAAGCAGGTCTATCAGAGCTTCAATGGTTGATTTCCTGATAATGGCAACCGGGATATTTCCGGACTTGTCCCTGGCTCCAATTGCGAAATGCTGGGTTTCTACGTCATCCAGTATCTGGTTCTCGAAAGTATACGGGATGGCCTTTAATAGTCTTTGTTTGTTACTGGTGGGTATGGATGTGTGGGTAAGAAGAACATCCGTACCGGGAATCAGCAATACTACTCGATTACCTTCAGCATGTTTGGCAACATCAGATAGTGAGCCATGTTTTACACTAGAATCCTCTCCTTTAGCCGGAGGGATTAGTGTCCAGGTGATATCCTGTGTTTCCGGGTCGAGTATGCGTATGAATAATGTTTTCATCTTGATAGAGTACTAATAATAAGCGCCGCTACTACGCGTGAGAACATATGCCTTTCCATCATCCGTTCTTTCAATCATGCTTGAGAGCCTTAGCTGGTTCGTTCCGATTTCTACATTTCCATTTAACAGGAAATAATGGCTTGAAATACTAATAAGCTTTTTCAGGCCTTCAAGTTTGTCTTCCTTGCTGTTTTCTTCATTAAGGGAAAGACTGGTTATAAATGTATTTTTATCTATAAAGGGGCTGTCATCTCGTTCTTCGATCAGGTTATTTGCCAAAGTAATATCTGTCTCATCTGGCAAGGCCGCGATTATCTCAGCGGATGCCGTATTAACATTAATAGGTGTGTATTCAGGTAGTGTAGATACAAATGGCACCAGTTTCTTGTAGACTTCCCTGGTGACGCCTTTAATAAGACGTAATTCGCTTGGGCTGGCCATTCTGGTGTTTCCTGTTCGATACGGTATTTGCATGTTCAGGTATTCTATATCTTCTGATCCATCAGGGAAACGAGCATTTGTATCCGGATCTATCCAGTCAGCAATAGCCTGTGCAAGCTGTTCTTCCAGTTCCAGGATGCGCAGCAATCGTTTGAAATACTCTAAATCAGCGTCAATTATTGGTTTATTTTCTTCGAGATCCTGGTCGCCTGATGGTTCCTTGTAGAGGTTATTCAGATTAAACCGTGCCTGTAAATCTTCTATATTTCCTGATATTTGCCCCCCTTCAATTGGGGTTGGTGGTAATGTTTTCGCCCAGTTTTCGTCCAGGGTGTCAATTAATTCATTATCATTCTTGTCGCTTTTCAGGTCCTTTCTCAAAATATCCTTTGCCCACAGTTCTCCACCTAATGCATATAAAGATGCCTGGTCTGCATGCAGGGTGTTTCCGGTTCTCCTTATATCCAGTTGTTGTCTGGAGGTCATTGCGATCGCTGCAACAGTGGCCAGTGCGACTACTAACATTGCAGTGATCAGAGCGACGCCCTTCTGGCCGCATTTTAGAGCGCCCATGCGGTCAACCATTCTGTTCATTTGTTTCATGTTTCCCTGCAATCAGAAAGAGCCGTTTAATTTCACCCCATTGTTCCAGTGTCAGGGTGATTTCAATTGCAACAGGCAAGCCTGGGCTAGATGAATCTGTATTTGATGCCGGTGGCCATGAGAATTTCCATTCCTGTTTTTGGTCAAGGTACCTGACTTCAAAGCGGGTAATTTTATCCAGTAGTTTAAGTTTGTCTGGTAAGGTCTCCTGTGCACGATCCAGGGTTTTCCAGCTAAGCCGGAAGAACTCATCGTTTACCAGTGAGTAAGCTATTCTTTTTAGATTGCTACGTGGAGCCCCTAAGGGGTTACTGTTTCCCGCCCTGGTTAGTTCAAGCTGATATAGTCCACTCGCACCTCCGATCAAGGCATACTGTGAGGTTCCGTATTCGTCTCTGATATTTCTTTCAATAATTTGCTCTATATCCTGCTTAAGGAAGATCATGGTAGTTTGTAAGTCTTTTAGCCTTGCTGCCGTGATATCCGTTTGTTCGCGTGTATTCAGAACAGTCTGTAAACCGCTGAAAGCAATGGCCGACATAATGGCAAAAATCACCAATGCAACCAGCAATTCCATTAGTGTGAAACCCTGGGATTTTCTTGTTTTAACCATCGGGATTATTCATAAAGCCTGTGAGTCTGGCTATCGCGTTATCATCATGCGAGTCTCTTCGAATCTCCAGAATATATTTTCTTATCGCCTTATCAGGCGTTGCTTCAACCTTCATGGTCCAGTGCCACTCACGTGACGCCATTTCAGCGGATCCATTGCTATCTCCTGTGCTTGCCCATGTATTGCTGGCCCTTAATTCTATTGCCTTGTTCATGGCCACCCAGTGAGCAAAGGTCTTGTCCCGAAGGTATTCCATGTTGGATGTATTTTCTCCGGAAGACTTAACAAGTGCGGATAATGCTATTGCAAGTACTGCCAGCGATACCAGTACCTCCATCAATGTAAAGCCCCTTGAAGGGGTTTTTGATTGTTTTAATGAGGCGGCGTTAATTTTTAAGCTCATATGAGGTTAGTACTCCGTCACGTTAGTATTGATGGGTTCAGAGCCACACCAACGCGTCAATACAAGGCGCAGTTCGCAGGGAATGGCCTAGTCCTTTACAAGGGCTGCAACGCAGTAGTGGCGCGTTGGTGTGGCTCCCTTCGGGCGAGGTGATAAGCGGCTATCCGCGTTGTTGTGCTTGCTTGAGATAGAATGACTAACCCTACGCAAGCACGCCTAGCAGCTAGCCGCTTCTCGCCTCGCTGAATCCATCAATACTAACGTGACGGAGTATTAGTTGCTACCATGCTTTTCTGTTTCAAGTTTTCCGTTTTCATAACCCTTTATTGAGAAGTATGTTTCTGTGCTATGTGATTTAATATTGATTGTGAATGGTGGTGTTAGTTCACCGATCCCGGATAGAATTATATGAGGTACTTTTTGTTGTTCTTCCGAAAAGGATAACTCTGAGGTGGAATAGTCTTCTAAATAGTCCTCTATCTGTAATTCCAGCTCGATATCTTCGGGTAGCTTACGTCTGGTGAGTAAGTTGTCATCCAGTGGCTTCCATTTGTCTTCCTCCAGAACAAGGAATTCGTATTGATCGCTATATGTCCTAATGCCAATCATCCTTGAGTTCAATATAGATTCCTGACTGGCAAGATCGATCAATGCTACAAGACGGGTTACTTCTTCTTTTAATTGGTTTTCGGGATTATTGATATTGATCGCTGGAATGGCAATTCCAAGAATCAGTCCGATGATTAACATCGCCACCATGATTTCAATTATTGTAAATCCGCGCGCTCTAACCATGCATGGTAGTCCTTTGTTCAAAGGCAGAAGTTATAAGCTTGATTGTTTGGTGTGTTTCAACCACAACAATCGGGGATGGGGCTATTGATGAAATTCGGCTTTTAGTTTGACCTTTCATTCGACACAGAATAATCCAGGGACTGTTAACGGCGTCTGGATTAATCGAGTGACCAATTACCAATATCGTCATCACTAGGTGTCTGGTCTGGGCCAAGAGAATATATGTCTATTTCACCGTGTTCACCCGGGTTTAGATATAGATATTCATTATCCCAGGGATCATGAGGCAGGCGCTTGATGTACCCACCCTGGTTCCAGTTTTTTGGTTCCGGTGTTCCTGCTGGTTTGTTCACCAATGCATCAAGTCCCTGATCGGTACTGGGATAATTGAAATTTTCGAGCTTGTAGAGGGCAAGAGAATTTTCCAGCACCCGAACATCCTGTTTTGCCTTGGTGATCCGTGCCTTGCCTGGGTTATCCATTATATTAGGTACAATAATCGCAGCGAGAATCCCCAGGATCATTACTACAACCATAACTTCTATAAGGGTAAAGCCGGCTTGAGATCTGTTAGTTAAATCACCATTCATTAGTAGTTCCTAATATACTTGAGCTGATATTGAAACAGCTCGGAATATGAATTGTATACTTTGCTGATTATAATGGATATATCCCTGGCAGGACATAAGTCTCAAGTTGCAATAATTTCTGTATAATCCGCTATTATTTGTTAATGATTATATTTAAACCGGATATTTCATGAAGTTGTATAATGGCCGATTAGTATATTGTGACGCGAGGTTTGTGGGATAGATCCTGGTAAGGATACACGACCAATAGAGAGAATACCCTTTAAATTCATAAAGTAACAGGATTTGTACCGATTTTTGAGCTAACCTGTGCCAGCAGCAGCAGCTTCTTATATATAGTACATGTATGTCAGATTTTTCAGTAAAGAATGGCAATATTGTGATGGGAATACCCTTGATCCTTGGTAGGGCGTCGCAGGGTGCCTATAAAAAAATTGGCTCCAGATTCTTGCCGGGTCTGGCAAGCTTCATTTTGGTTTTAATATTGGCCTATCAACTGGCAGGGCTTACCTGGACTGCGCTCAAGGATGAAGACATAGGTGATAAGGGTAAATCCGCGTCAACATCTTCCCCGGTAGCTCAGGTAAAGAGCCCAGGGCGTGGGGGTATGGTGAATGAGCTGGTCGGTATGCATCTTTTTGGTGTACCAGCACGAAAAGTAGCAAAGCCAGTACCAAGAAAGGCATTACCAACAGTCGCGCCTGTTACATCTTTGAATCTCACGCTGTTTGGTGTGTTTGTGGATACAAATCCAGAGCATGCCTCTGCGATTATAGGGAAAAGTGCCAGTAAACAGCAGTATTATCTTGTTGGAGATGTGGTGAGTAAAGGTGTGACACTTGAGGAGGTGCGTGAAGATCAGGTGATCTTGTCCAGGAATGGAAAATACGAAACTCTGAGATTCCCTGTCTCGAAAGGCATCACAGGGGGCAGGTCATCTAATTTCAAGACTAGTAATTATCAAGGTGGTAGATCAAAAACCAAAAATCTTGCTTCCTATGCAGAGATTATTAGAAATGAGCCTCTTAAGATAATGGAGTATTTGCGTTTTGCACCTGTAAAGGAAAAGGATGGGGAAAATCTTAAGGGGTTTAGAGTTTTTCCAAAGAAGGACAGAAACTTTTTCAACAAGCTTGGTTTGAAAGCTTCAGATATTATTATTTCAGTTAATGGTGTCTCATTGGAAGGAAAGAGTATTCAGCTTCCTGATGTAATAAATCAGATTGGCACGGCAAGTCAGATTGATATGCAGGTTCTCAGGCGAGGTAAGCTCAAGAGCATTACGCTTGATCTTGGTTCATGAATAAATGGTCAAACATGTTTTGATGGTAGAAGTTGAATAAAGTGAAATTTGTAGGGAAGGTATCTATTAGCTATTCGCAATTTAATATTCAAAAAATAGGGTTTTAGGGTGGAGTTAATATTATGAGTTTATCAAAGGTTTTATTGGTTGCAGCATGTGTATCTGCGTTTTTTCTCAGTGGTTGCGAAGGTGAGGCAGAGCGGAAGTCCAAATATCTTGCAAAGGGAAAAGCTTATCTGGAGGAGGAAAATTATGAAAAGGCCAGGATTGAATTAAAAAATGTCCTTCAGATCGATCCAAAATATGCGGAAGCGTATTTATTGGCGGGGACAATCGAAGAAG
>DAOWEP010000006.1 GCA_030638455.1 Gammaproteobacteria bacterium | reverse complement strand
CAAAATGATGAATTGCAGGTTCTGATTCCTGCGCCTTTGCATCCAGTATATTAGTGACCAGAGAAACTGCTATGGCGGGCAACCCCAGAAATCGCCCTTCCATAGCCGCTGCAACGGTCCCTGAATACAGCACATCATCTCCCAGATTACCGCCAGCATTAATACCAGAAATCACCATATCAGGCTCCTGATCCAGCAAGCCGGTAATCGCCAGATGCACACAATCGGTCGGTGTACCATCCACGCTGATGTAACCATTTTCCAGATAATTGGCGCGAATAGGGTTATCAAGGGTCAGTGAATTGCTGGCGCCACTCCGGTCACGCTCTGGAGCCACTACAGTTATCTCGGCTATCTTTGATAAAGCATTAGCCAGACAGTGAATACCCGGTGCCTGGCAACCATCATCATTACTAATCAGGATTTTCATTACAAGCAAACAATCATCTGTGGTCTGTTTTTATACTCATGTGATACTGTTTATTCTTCCCAATACACCTAACTCTGAATCAGATACTATATATATCAATCACTAACTGCAACTTACAGTACCCCTGACGGTCAACATTGACATGAATGACGAAAACAATCCAGACGATCTGGACAAACAGCTATTTAGAAATCATGTAGGTGATGTACAACCTGTCACGCATGACAAGATTGACTCTGACAGGAAAAAGCCAAAGCCTTACCCGATCAAAGCAATAGAAGATGAGCAACAGGTCATCCAGGACATGATGTCAGATATCTATGACCCGGCCGATATGGAAACAGGAGAAGAACTGAATTATTCAAAACCCGGCGTACAACCCAAAACCCTGCGTAAACTCCGTCGCGGACAATTCACGATCAATACCGAGCTTGACCTTCACGGCATGAACATAACAGCAGCACGCGAAGCCCTGGCGATCTCTCTGCATAACTGCCATCAACAAAACCAGCGTTGCATCCGGATTATTCACGGCAAAGGTCTACGCTCAAATAATAAAGGACCGGTCATCAAGACCATGGTCAACAAATGGCTGCGTCAGCGAGATGATGTCCTGGCCTTCTGTTCTGCTATACCCGTAGATGGCGGAACGGGGGCGATTTATGTCTTATTAAAGCGGAAAAGGTAGAAAATTTGGGCATGGATGCCCTTATGTCGTGGAGCACATGGATGTGCGTGAACGACTTACTCACAGCTTGGGTTTCTTTTTAATGTAACCAGCACCGATTCAGAAGTTTAATCAGGGGCTCCCTAACGACAGACAACCAACTCACGTATCACACTGGTTGCATAACTCCCCTTCGGTAGAAAAAAGCTCAATACTAGATTCTGATCATTTGTAAATTTCCATTCCAGATTAACCGGCATCAACCTCAATGACCTTCTGGCAGATTTAACCCTTGCTGCCGCCAGTCCATCTACCCAATCCCTGTATTGATCACAAATAGCATTTTCCAGCTCTGCACATTCCCCCTTGACTGGCTCGATCCCCTCTCCACATAAAGGCCCGGTAGGGTGAATATCCATCTCCTGTACACGACGCCTGATTTCTTCATCTACCTCGTCCAGTGTAAAAACACTGGCACTCCCATCCAGCATCATGACGTCACCTGACATGGCCTTATCCCAACACTGCCGGTTAATTCGTTCGGAAAGCACTTGATTGAATATCCATGAACGTGCTGCCGAGTAATATATACCCTTCTTGTGCCGACCGGGCTTCTTCCCGGCTTTTCCTTTCAGTAAATGTTCCGCCTTCATCAAATTCTGGAAGCCCCGACCAAAGCGTTGCTCTCCAAAATAATTAGGTACACCTGATGCCATAATCAAATGTAGTTTGCTTTCCAACTGATCCACATCTCCTTCTACATTTCTTAATGTCAACCTGAACCGGTTACCTCGTAAAACACCACGTCGTAACTTGCGTCGATGTCTGTGCACTTCAAGAATCTTTAGTTCATCCGACTCCAGTTCATGCCAGTCTGGTTCAGGCTGCTGAGAAAGATCCACACTAAACCACTGTGTAGCCACCGCATGACGATCCTTAAGGCCCGCGTAGCCAACATCCTGACTGCGAACACCTGAGAACCTGAGCAACAGCCTTGCTACCCAATCGGTATTACATCCACGCTTACGAACCCTGATTAACGCATGATCACCATCGCCATCAGGGGTAAAAGGAAGCTCCTCGTCAACACAAAAATCCTCAGGACAGGACCGAAACCCCGCCACGGCTTCCGGCTTGCCCCAGGCATATGCCAATGAAGACATTGAAAAATCAAAATTTGCCATTACTAACCTGTGAGCAGTAATTAAAAGAGCCAATACCCATGTTTCACATAAGATTATTATGTCATGAATAGTTCGTTATGACGGAAAAAGATTACCTAAAGGCAGTCATATTCTTATAGATATGAGTGTACCGACTCAATTAGATTAATACAGGAGAATAGTATGTTTCATCCCATTGAAATACCGTTTGGCTGCGTAATGCTGTTCAACGTGGTTGACTTAAAGGAAGGCGTTACCATTGAAGATGTTGAGCAGGTACTTGGTGAAATGTGTAATGTAGTCAAGAATACCTATGGTGATGACAAGGGTGGCTTTATTGGGGGCCAGGTGTACAAGTACTCTGGATTTGTCTCTGAGGAAGGCAGCGTTGGCAAGCCGCCAGAAGGTGATGAAGTGGCTGCAAAAATGAGGTCTGGAGAATTGGCCATCGTTACGTACTGGAAGTCATTTGAGCAACATGAAAAATCCCACGCCGACAAGGTTTTTAAAGAGAAATTTGATGGACTGGCAAAATTCTGCGATGAAACCTATGAGCTAGGTTATGAGATGTTGTGGCAGGGCGTACCGGAAGATAACAGTGAATGATTCAACCCAGGGCTCTTACGCATGCTTGGTTTTGGCAACCAGTAAATCCATTGCCATTACTACCTGTTGATCTGCCTCCTGCTTGATTATGGACAATATATCGGGTGTCAAACCGGTTATTTCCCAGCAAACCGGGTGAATGGGAAGACTGCTCTCGGTGACCTCCTGTTTTGAGATGGCCGCCCTGGCCAGCAATGCAGCCATATGGACGATGGCGGTTTCCAGGCTAAATTGATCAACCTTATCTGGCTCGTTCTGAAATTCTGTTACCCGATACAAACTCTCGGGCAAGGCCCATACACGCATAAGCTCTGCACCTACCTGCGCATAATCAAAACTCAGTAATTCACGTTCTGCAAGATACAATTCAATACCCTTCTCTTTAGCCAGCAAAATAGTAGGCCTGGATTCATCCGGTATTTCCTGATACATCACAAGATGCCCTATGTCATGCAGTAGACCCGCAACAAAAGGCCGCTCGGTATCAATGTCCTTATAGTGGTATGCCAACAACTGGCACGAAACAGCACAATAAACACTGTTAAACCAGTAGTCGTACATACTGATGATGTCATTATGAAACCCGGAAAATGAATTCACAATAGACGTTGCCAACGCCAGGTCATGTATTTGCCGCGTACCCAGCAAGTTTATTGCATGAGTAATGCTGTCGACATGAGAAACCAGCCCGTAGAAAGGGCTATTTACAATCTTTAGTAGACGTGATGTTAGTGCGGGATCATGTCCGATCACCATCGCCACATCCGACATGGAATAGTCCGGATTTTTCAGGACATTGTTCAGGCTGACATAAATATCAGGCAACGAAACAAGTTTTATCGAGTCATTGACCAGTGTTTGTGGTGTTATCATAAGTTACTCTATTGACTAGTTATACTTCTTGTATTTCTCTAGGTAAAAGTAGCAGAATCTATTACTCCTGTCATAAAATAAGAGTATAGCAAGCCTGATACCTACCTTTCTCAATTTTTTCTAACAATCTCCTTCAGTCATCACCAGTATTCAGTAGACACGATAATACCGGTCGACTATTGTTTATCATACTATTAGCTAAATACGGGCAAATTAATATTAATGAACAAACCCAAGCATAAATCCAGCGCAGGAAACCCGGATCTGGACTGGAGCCAGATTAAAGAGACTGTCTTGCTGTTACATGCTGCAACGGCCCAAATTCAGTCCTCTATGACCGAGGGTGAAGAGTCCGTTACAGCTTTGACCGAATCTTTTACTACCCTGGTCGGCAAAACAAGCATTATTGGTGAAGCCGCTGAAAGCCTGAAGGACAGCACTGAAAAACAGACCATCCTTTCCAACTACCACGATGTCCTAGATCAGGTACAGTCTGCAATCGTCGCCTTCCAGTTTTATGACCGAATGACACAACGGCTGGAGCATGTCAGCCACTCACTAGGATCACTGGCAGAACTTATCGGTGAACATGACCGGGTGTTTAGCCCGTACGAATGGAAAGGCCTGCAAAAAACAATTCAATCACGTTATACAAATGAATCTGACCGAACGTTATTTGAGGCAATACTAGATGGTGCTAGTGTAGACAAAGCCCTGAAGCTGGCAAAGGAAAAAGCTGCGCAGGAAAAGGATGATGATATTGAGCTTTTCTGAATAACTGATAAACCCTATAATAGAAAAGACCTCCAGACTGTATAATATTGGTTAATGTAATACTCCTTAAGGGATCATACCTCCTTAAGCAACACCACCGCATGCACCGCTATACCCTCTTCCCTGCCTGCAAACCCCATGCCTTCTGTTGTGGTGGCCTTGATGTTTATGCGATCTGAACTGATCTCCAGATCATCTGACAGGTTTGATAGCATTTCACTAATATGGGGGGACAGCTTTGGTTCCTGCGCAATTACGGTAATGTCTGTATTGCTTACCTGTAGTTTTTCTTCATCCAGCATTTTTACGACATGTCTTAGTAATTCTCGACTATCAATATCCTTGTATTTATCTGCGCTGTCCGGGAAGTGACGACCAATATCACCCATTCCCGCCGCACCTAGCAATGCATCACAAAGCGCATGGATGAGCACATCACCGTCTGAATGCGCCTTAAGACTTTTATGATACGAAACATGCACACCACCAAGCACCAGCCTACCACCTTCCTTGAATTTATGTGCATCGTAGCCGTGGCCTACTCTCATAACTGCGGTCCTCTAGGAATCGAACTTATTTAGATAAAATTCTGCCAATGCCAGGTCTTCCGGATGCGTGATCTTGATATTGCTCCACTGGCCTTTTACCAGCTTTGGCTGTTTACCTACATATTCCATTGCAGATGCCTCATCAGTAACTTCAATCCCATCGGAGATCGCTTTAGCCAGGGCATCTCGCAGATCACCCAGTCTGAACATTTGTGGTGTGAGTGCATGCCAAAGGTTTTCACGTTCTACCGTTTCCTGCACTGTACCGCTGTTATCCGAGCGCTTCATGGTATCGCGCACTGGCACGGCCAACAAACCACCAACCGGATGGTTGCCTAGCTCATGAATCAGATAGTCGATATCTTCTGATTGTATACATGGGCGAGCTGCATCATGCACCAGTACCCAGTCCTGCTCATTAGCATGGTCTGATAATTCCCTGAGTGCATTGAGCACAGAATGGCAACGCTCCGCACCACCTTCTGCCTTGATCAGGATTTTTGAACACTTGTACTGCAGCTTATCCCAGGTCTTATCCTGAGATGATAATGCTACTACAATTCCAGAAATTTTCGGGTGCCCACCAAACCGAGACAAGGTATGTTCAATAACGGTTTTACCCGCAAACTGAAGATATTGCTTTGGCAGGTCAGCACCCATTCGGGAACCTGAGCCAGCGGCAGGGATGATTACCCAGTTTTTAGCATTTGTATTTGCTTCCAAGGGTGTAGGTATTGCTTCTGTTGTTGATGATAAGTTACCAGTGACTAGTACCTAGTCACTGCTCTTCGACGACCTGATAAAAAATCTCATTCTCCTTGACCATTCCCAGCTCACTCCGCGCACGTTCTTCCACTGCTTCAAGTCCCTGCTTGAGGTCACGGACCTCTGCTTCCAGCGCCTGATTTCTTTCCTTCAGCTTTGTATTAGTATTTCTCTGTTGCTCTACTTCGTTTCCTATCTGGAATACATCAGACATACCTCCGTCTGCAACCCAGATTTTATGTTGCAGCACTATAAACAGGATAATGAGTATCACAAACAGCCACTTCATATCAGCTTTCCGAAGGCAGAAATTCGATCATAAGCTCAGAACCTCTGTTGTGCTGTTAAGAGGTTCCTTAATGGTTAAAAGCGCTTCGCCCTGCGTAGCTTGCCTTTCCTTGCAGTTCCTCTTCTATACGAATTAACTGATTATACTTGGCCACCCTGTCTGAACGCGAAAGTGAGCCGGTTTTTATCTGACTGGCACTGGTGGCCACGGCAAGGTCCGCTATGGTTGTGTCTTCTGTTTCGCCGGAGCGATGCGATACCACTGCCGTATAACCGGCCTGCTCTGCCATATTGATGGCATCCAGTGTTTCAGTCAGTGTTCCGATCTGGTTAAACTTGATAAGAATTGAATTCGCCACACCCAACTCAATTCCTTTTTTGAATATCCCGGTATTGGTTACAAACAGGTCATCGCCTACCAGTTGTACACGTTTACCCAGTTTTTCGGTCAGCACCTTCCAGCCATCCCAGTCGTCTTCTGCCATACCGTCTTCTATGGTAATAATAGGATACTTGTCTACCCAGTTTTCAAGGTAGGCCGAAAATTCTTCTGAATTGAATTTTTTCGATTCCGATGCAAGATTGTATATACCGTTTTCATAAAATTCCGAGCTTGCTGCATCCAGCCCCAGAAAGATATCTTCTCCCGGACGGTAGCCAGCATTCTCGATCGCCTTCAAGATTACGCCGATGGCTTCTTCATTGGACGATAGGTTTGGCGCAAAGCCACCTTCGTCACCTACCGTGGTGCTCAAACCCATGCCACTCAATACCTTTTTCAATGAGTGAAAGACCTCTGTGCCATAACGCACTGCCTCACTCAAACTTGGTGCTCCCACGGGTAATATCATAAACTCCTGCAGATCCACGCTGTTATCTGCATGCGCACCCCCGTTAATGATATTCATCATAGGTACCGGGAGCTGATATTTATTCAGGTTTTTCTGGATCGAATCTATATAACAATACAGTGGCAGACCCGCACTTCTGGCCGCTGCGTGCGCAGACGCCAGCGAAACAGCCAGTATCGCATTGGCTCCTAGTTGAGCTTTGTTATTTGTACCATCCAGTTCCAGCATAATCTGGTCGACATTCTTCTGGTCAGAAACCTCCTGACCCAGTAATGCCTTCTTGATCTTTGTATTTACATTTTCAACGGCCTTTAATACACCCTTGCCACCATAACGTTTGTTGTCACCATCCCTGAGCTCCAGTGCTTCCAGTTCTCCGGTGGATGCGCCTGATGGCACAGCTGCGCGGCCCATTTGCCCATCATCCAGTATTACATCTGCCTCAACAGTTGGGTTGCCGCGTGAATCTATAATCTCTCTTGCCCGTATATCCAGAATCTTTGCCATTACTTACCTTTCATTACCTTTATAGTTACTTTTATTGAATTAAAAAATACTAATCGAAGAAACAGTCCGCCAAAATGGCTTTTAATTAGATAGAGTTTTCGTGAAACTCATGCTGCTTGACTGCTCCGTCAATTATCTTGAGTGTTTCCAGCAAACTTTCCATTTTATCCAGTGGCCATGCATTAGGCCCATCGCTCAAAGCTTTGCTCGGATCAGGATGTGTTTCCATAAAAATACCAGATATCCCTGCCGCAATCGCCGCGCGAGCCAGCACGGGTACAAACTCACGCTGCCCACCAGAACTGCTCCCCTGTCCTCCGGGTAATTGCACCGAATGGGTTGCATCAAATACTACCGGACATTCTGTTTCACGCATTACTGCAAGGGAACGCATATCTGAAACGAGGTTATTATATCCGAAAGAAACACCGCGTTCGCATACCATTATTTGTTTGTTACCGGTTGCCTTTGCCTTGTCGGTCACATTTTTCATATCCCACGGTGCTAGGAACTGACCTTTTTTTATATTGACAGGCTTTCCCTGATTCGCAACATTCTGTATAAAATTGGTCTGTCGACATAAAAACGCCGGGGTTTGCAATACATCCACAACGGCGGCAACCTCATCCAGAGGGGTATCTTCATGCACGTCCGTCAATACAGGCACCCCGATCTGCTGCTTTACCTTATCCAGAATCTTAAGCCCTTCTTCCAGGCCGGGGCCTCTGAAACTCTGATATGAAGAACGGTTAGCCTTGTCAAAGGAGGATTTATAGATGAATGGAATGGATAGTTGCCCCGCGATCTCCTTGAGTCTACCTGCCGTATCCAGTGCCAGTTGCTCACTTTCTATTACACAGGGCCCTGCGATCAAAAAAAACGGATATTCCAGACCCGCGTCAAAACCACATAACTTCATCTTATTTCGCTTACCTTGCTGGCATTACTATTCTGTTGCTGACGATGGTTACATGCCGCACGGATATACCCGGTAAACAACGGATGGCCATCACGCGGTGTGGAAGTAAACTCAGGATGAAACTGGCACGCTACAAACCAGGGGTGCTCCGGGTCTTCAACAATCTCTACCAAAGTACCATCAGTAGATCTACCTGAAATGACCAGACCTGCCTTTTCCAGAGCATCAAGATACTGGTTGTTAAATTCATAACGGTGCCGATGGCGTTCAATTATGGTGTCGCTACCATAGAGGGCATGAATCAGACTACCTTTCTTTAACGTGCATTCCTGTGCACCCAGACGCATGGTACCACCCTTACCAGAGTCCTTGTCACGTTGTTCTATGTTTCCTGTTGCATCCAGCCATTCCGTTATCAGGCCGATGACAGGGTGTGGTGTATTGGCCACAAACTCTGTACTGTGTGCATCTGCAAGCCCTGCTGAATCACGGGCAAATTCAATCACAGCTACCTGCATGCCGAGACAAATGCCCAGATAGGGGATCTTATGCTCCCGCGCATAACTTACTGCTGCTATCTTCCCTTCTACTCCGCGCTCACCAAAACCACCCGGCACCAATATAGCATCCATGTTTTGCAGACAACCCGGTCCTTCTCTTTCAATTTTCTCTGCATCGATATATTCAATATTTACACGTGTACGTGTTTGTATCCCGGCATGTGTTAATGCCTCATTTAGTGATTTGTAGGATTCGGTCAGTTCGATATACTTTCCTACCATCGCTACACTTACTTCACGCTCAGGATGATTGAATGAGTAGACCACCTGTTCCCATTTCGACAAGTCTGCCGGTGGAACATCCAGCTTCAACTTATCTACAACGATATCGTCAAGGCCTTCCTGGTTTAACAGGATTGGAATCTGGTAAATACTTGGTGCATCAATCGCTGAGATTACCGCTTTTTCCTGTACGTTGGTAAAAAGCGCAATCTTGCTACGTTCACTTTCGGGAACCGGACGATCGGCGCGGCATAACAGGATATCCGGCTGAATACCAATCGAGCGAAGTTCCTTTACCGAGTGTTGGGTCGGCTTGGTCTTGATCTCACCGGCGGTAGGGATATATGGCAATAACGTCAAATGAATAAAAATAGCCCGATCATGCCCCAGCTGCACACCCATTTGACGAATGGCTTCCATAAAGGGCAATGATTCAATGTCGCCCACGGTTCCACCAATCTCAATCATGGCAACGTCAGCACCTTCGGCACCGGCTTCAATACTACATTTTATTTCATCTGTTATATGTGGGATTACCTGCACAGTAGCGCCGAGATAATCACCATGTCTTTCCTTGGCAATAACCCTTTCGTATATCTGGCCTGCAGTGAAATTATTCTTCTTGGACATAACGGCGTGGGTAAACCGCTCGTAATGCCCCAGGTCCAGATCTGTTTCGGCACCATCTTCTGTAACATAGACTTCACCATGCTGGAACGGACTCATGGTGCCTGGGTCAACATTGATATAGGGATCCAGCTTCAGAAGGGTTACTTTGAGCCCACGAGCTTCAAGGATTGCAGCCAGAGACGCGGATGCAATCCCCTTTCCAAGGGAAGAAACAACACCACCGGTGATAAAAACAAATCGTGTCATATCATGTCTGTGTTCATGAAAGATTTTACCCCTACGCTCACTTAAACAGCCTTGAGCTATATAAAAAGCAAGTACACTAAAAAAATTGATCTAAAAAAAGGGATGCCCGACAAGGCTACCGAATGGGACTACAAGTTACCAGATTTCCTGTCATTCCTCAATGAAAGAATACCGTAATTATCAAGGAACCCCTCATTAACCAGAAATACCCTTTTAGTTATCATGCCAATTCATTTCCAATCCTTTTTCACCTTCCAGTGCCTGAAAACCTTCACAAACCCACATCTTACCTACTGCTGCTAGATGACCCTTCAGGTAAAACATCGGGATTCGGTCACGCTCCCAGGGTGGCACGCCATATTCCTGCATCATTTTTTTTACTGCGTGAGTATGCGATCTGCCGACCGGCTGACAAACCTCGCCCCCGCGCCGAAACTGAACCTGAACCCCCTCCTGCAAACAGCGGTCTGCCTGTAACCCTTTCCCCATAACAGGTTGTGCCTGCAACCTGCCTGAAAAACCAGGGATAGATAATGGCTGCCGACAGTCCCAGTCAATTACCTGGGCTTCATCGTGTACAGTGACGGGTTTCATCGCAAACAGGACATCCCGGTAACGACGGATCTCAGCCCCTTGCCAATGCACAAGCGGAGTGGCATCTTGCCCCGCATCCAGTACATCACAGATAACATGCCCGAGTTGCGCCGCTGTAGGCATGGGCAAGTTCAGCTCATGTAACCACACGCGCAGACAGTTTCGCATCCGTATATTGGTTAAACGCTTCAGTCCTGAAACCGACAGTTGCCCGACCTGCTGCAAACGCACTTCCTGCAGGTCCATTCCTGCGACTTCATCCAGTATTTTTGAGGCTTCTGCAGAATGCCCGGCCACACGGGAAATGGTGGAAGCGGCTGCGGGCCATCGGTTCTTTAATGCAGGCAGGATTTCATGCCGAATAAAATTGCGGTCAAACCGAGTATCTACATTACTGCTATCTTCAACCCATTCCAGCCCCTTTTGTTGCGCATAATCCTGCAACTCGGAACGGCTGAAATCCAGCAATGGCCGCGCATGCCAACCCTCCCCAAACTCTGTACAGGCCGGCATGGCGGCCAGGCCACGTGGACCACTGCCGCGCAGTAATTGCAGTAACACGGTCTCTGCCTGGTCATCCTGATGATGCGCGGTTAACAAACAATCCCCGGCTTGTATAAATTGATCAAAAGCCTGATAGCGCGCATTACGCGCAGCGGCCTCCGGACTTTCTCCCTGTGCCGGTCTCGCGTCCACATTTACTGCTTCAAGGGGGATTGATAGAGACTGACAAACAGATACACAATGCGCCTGCCACTGGTCTGCATCCTTATTCAGACCATGATGAATATGTATTGCGCGAATCAGTATATCTGGAACCAGCTCTGTTAATTCAGAGCCTGCATTGGCTAATGCGTGCAGCAATACATGTGAGTCCAGCCCGCCACTATAGGCCACCCAAAAATGACGCACGCCAGCAAGTGACTGCTTATATTCACCTAGGGATGCAAGTAATTTTTCACGGGTAAATGACATGATTCACAGACTAATATAATCTGGAAGACGAGAAAGCCGAGTTATCCATCTTTGAACTATTGCTGAAAAACGCCGTACTCCATCAACCGTTGATATCGTACCTGTAACAACCTTTCAACAGGAACTTCTTCCAGCCTTTCCAGACTATCCGTTAACGCAATCTTTAAAGACTTGGTCATGGCGCTGAGATTCCTGTGCGCTCCACCCAGGGGTTCTTCTATAATGCCATCAATGAGCTTTAATGCTTTCAATCGGTCAGCCGTTATACCCATGGCTTCAGCAGCATCCGAGGCCTTTTCTGCACTCTTCCATAAAATAGAGGCACATCCCTCAGGAGAAATAACTGAATAGGTACTGTATTGGAGCATCTGGATATAATCCGCAACACCTATAGCCAGAGCGCCGCCGGAACCACCCTCACCTATTACCGTTGAGATTATAGGTGTCTTTAGCTGAGACATTACAAACAGGTTACGTGCAATTGCCTCACTTTGTCCGCGTTCCTCTGCACCCACACCGGGGTATGCACCCGGAGTATCAATAAACGTCAATATCGGTAATTTAAACCGCTCGGCCAATTGCATTAATCGTAATGCCTTACGATAACCCTCTGGCCTGGCCATACCAAAATTACGCTTGACCTTTTCCTTGGTGTCACGCCCCTTCTGTTGACCAATAATCATCACGGGCTTACCTTCGAGTCTGGCAATCCCGCCAACGATAGCCTTGTCGTCTGCATAGGTTCTGTCCCCATGCAATTGCTTGAAGTCTGTAAAAATTGCATCAACATAGTCGAACAGATATGGGCGCTGCGGGTGACGTGACAACTGTGAAACCTGCCAGGAGCTAAGCGATTTAAAAATTGATTCTGTCAGGGTACGGCTTTTCTCTTCAAGACGTGCAATCTCATCTGAAATATTAACTTCACTATCTACCCCAACAAGACGCAACTCCTCGATCTTGGCTTCAAGTTCTGCTATAGGTTGTTCAAATTCAAGGAAATTTAGATTCATATGTTTTTGTATATTGTTTTGATGGGTCAACTATTACTTAAGTATTCGTATTATATATGAACGTTAAGATTAAGAATATACTAGAAATTCTATTACGTCATGAGTACAAGAATCAACCCTGCACTCCTTCAAGCTAGTACATCAACTCCACTTTTTCTTTCCCTGCCAAATCCCGTAAACGATTCAACAGGTCATCCGTTGGCTGCACATACCATTCCTTACTCAACGGAAAGTAACCATGAGCGATCTCTCCCCTGTATTTTATTGAGACAGGACATTGACCTTTACTATAGGGTTTTAATACATCTTCTAGGGAATATACAAACCCATTCTTGCCTGATTCTAAGTCCAAGCTAATAACAAGCTGCTTGGCAAACTGTTTATAAGCCTGATCAATTGTGTACATGGCATCCTCCTTGGCACCTATCCTGATACTATATCCATCACTTGCATAATTATCAGGACCCAATTTACCCTTAACCACTATTGACTTATTTTTTACTATAAAATCCTTGTATTTTTCATACGCATCCGAAAATAAAGTTACTTCAGTCTTGGCAGAACTGTCTTCCAGAACAATAATTACCTTTTTTCCGCGACGCATGTTAATGATACTAATAGACATTACAAACCCTGCGACCAACACATCACGTCCCTGGTTCTCTTTTTGAGAACCATAACCATAACCTGAAGCAGCTCCTGAACCTGTACTAGCGCCTGTACTACTGTCTGATAACGAGGCAGCATCTGCTAACAGTTCCGCAATTTGCCCAGTAACTAATCCTGCCAGTTCATCTTTATAATGAGCAATTGGGTGACCAGAAAGAAACATCCCAAGCGCCTCTTTTTCTTCCAACAAGCTCTTCTCATCATCCCATGGAGGCAGTTTCAAACGATCTGTCTGCTCCTGAACCCTTTCACTACCTGGAAGATCACTACCAAACAAGTCATCAATTCCCGCCGCATGATTATGACTATGTTGTTCTGCCGCTTTAACTGCATCTGGTAATTGCGCCATCAAGGTTGCGCGGTTTTCTCCCAAATCATCCATAGCGCCAGAGCGTATCAGCGCCTCCAACACACGTTTATTTACCTTACGCATGTCGATCCTTCGACAAAAATCGAACAGGTCCGAAAAGTCACCATTTGCCTTACGCTCATTATAAATGTTTTCTATGGCTGCCTCACCTACGCCCTTGATTGCTCCCAATCCATAAATCACCGCATCATCTTCTGATACGGTAAACATATATTCAGATTCATTCACACAAGGAGGTTCAATTTTAAGATCCATACTCCGACATTCATAAATCAAGGTGACGACCTTGTCTGTATTATCCATATCTGACGACAATACAGCCGCCATAAACTCAGATGGATAATGGGACTTGAGCCAGGCGGTTTGATAGGAAATGAGTGCATAGGCGGCTGAGTGTGATTTATTAAACCCATACCCGGCAAACTTTTCCATCAGATCAAAAATATAGGTGGCCGTTTTTTCTTCTACTCCACGCTTGACTGCACCTTCTGTAAAAATACTCCTTTGCTTTTCCATTTCCTCAGGTTTTTTCTTACCCATGGCACGGCGCAACATATCCGCACCACCCAACGTGTAACCGGCCAGCACCTGGGCGATCTGCATCACCTGCTCCTGATACAGGATTACCCCATAAGTAGGTTTAAGGATGGGCTCTACGTCTGGATGTGGGTATTCAACCCTTGCCCCATGCTTGCGATCGATAAAATCATCCACCATTCCGGATTGTAACGGCCCGGGACGGAACAGGGCCACCAGCGCAATGATTTCATCAAAGCAATCTGGCTTCAGCCGCTTAATCAGGTCTTTCATCCCCCTTGACTCAAGCTGGAAAACGGCGGTGGTTGCACAACGCTTCAGGAGATCAAACGTAAGCGCATCGTCCATCGGAAGCATCGATATATCCAATAGCTCTTCGTTAGCTTCCTTTCTTTTATTATT
>DAOWEP010000043.1 GCA_030638455.1 Gammaproteobacteria bacterium | reverse complement strand
TTGCGTGAATATGAACGTGGTGTAATTTTCCTGCTCGGACGTTTCTGGAAGGTTAAGGGCCCGGGCTTCATTATCGTTATCCCGCTTATCCAGCAAATGGTCAGGGTCGACCTTCGTACTATTGTTATGGATGTGCCCAGTCAGGATGTGATTTCACGTGATAATGTTTCGGTACATGTGAATGCTGTGGTCTATTTTCGTGTTATCGAACCAGACAAGGCCATTATCCAGGTAGAAAATTACTACGAGGCCACCAGTCAACTTGCCCAGACAACCCTACGTTCAGTGTTGGGTCAGCATGAACTGGATGAGATGCTGGCAGAACGGGAACGCCTCAATATTGACATCCAGAGTTCATTAGATGAGCAGACTGATGCCTGGGGTATCAAGGTCAGTAATGTGGAAATCAAACACGTTGATCTGGATGAAAGTATGATCCGTGCTATTGCCAAACAGGCGGAAGCAGAACGCACAAGACGCGCCAAAGTCATACATGCGGAAGGTGAAATGCAGGCCGCTGAAAAACTGCTGGAAGCTGCAAAGACACTTTCCGGGCAATCTCAGGCGCTGCAGCTACGTTACCTGCAAACCCTTACAGAAATTGCAGGTGAACGCACCAATACCATTGTTTTCCCGTTACCCATGGACCTGATTGACACTTTGATTAATAAAAAGAGTTAAACCTGATTGCTCAGGTGTAATCAGGTTTATAAAATAAATGCCCAAGGAAGGTTTGTTCTGTCTATCTCGAGAGAATCGAGGAATTTAAAAAATGCAGTCCGGGTAGCTAATGGAGTGGTGTCTTTGAGCATTTGTCGAAGTAGGGAATGTATCTGCGATAGCCTGGATATCTAGAAATACCCTGTATGCCCCTAGATTATTGATTATAAAGATAAAACCATCCTGGTTTGCGCTTGCCAATTGTACCTGATAAATATTAGTATTTCCTAATATACCAATTCATACGATCAAATTATACACACAAAATAATTACCTTTAATTTCAAAAAAATATCAATAAACTCCTGACGTTGCCGATACAAATTGTAATCAGGTAGATATGTCCTGTGTTGGACATGTGAAAAACAATAGTAGTCACTATCTGGATATGGTTTCTGAATATTAACTTCAACAGTTTGACTCATACATTATGTTAGTACAAGTAAGCACAGACCATTTGGGAATAGGCATGTACGTATCCAAGCTGGATCGTCCGTGGACGGAGACTCCTTATATGTTTCAGGGCTTTTTCATAAAAGAGAAAGCCGATATTGATGAAGTCAAAAAGTACAGCAAGTTTGTTTTTGTGGATGATGTAAAAGGTGCGGCACCGACAGTGGTTATGAAGTCATCCGCTGAGCCAGAAGAACTACCTAAAAATGGACCAGGCTTACCAGAGCGTAAGGCCGTATATCAGGATACATCCACAATTGAAGAAGAGATGGAAGTGGCCAAGGAATGCCATGAGAACCTTTCACTTGAGATCAACGATATTATGGATGATATACGGAATGGTAGACAAATAAATCTGGAAAAAGCCAAAGTGACTATAGATAGCATGGTAGAGAGTATTCTACGTAATCCGGATGCCTTTATGTGGCTTACCAAGTTGAAAGAAGCGGATGCGTACTCTTATTCTCATGCGATAGATAGTTCGGTACTTGCAATCTCTTTTGGCCGGCACCTGGGACTCTCAAAGCCTGAATTACAAGATCTCGCCATGGGTGGCTTGATGTTTGATGTCGGGAAAATGAAGATTGCTCCTGAAATCCTGGAAAAGGAAGATGGTCTCACAGATGATGAATTTGAGGAGATAAAAAAGCACGTACAATACACAGTTGAGATAATGGAAAAAACGGAAGGAGCAAGCCAGGAGGCAATAGAGATTGCACGTCATCACCATGAGCGACATGATGGTAGTGGATATCCTCTTGGCCTTGAGGGAGAGCAAATTCCCGTGTTTAGCAGGATGGTCGCAATCGTAGATTGTTTTGATGCCATATCAAGTGACCGAAAATATGGAAAAATAGTATCTCCGCATAGTGCGATCAAAAAGTTGTATGAGTGGGGTGGAAAAGATTTTCAGGAAGAATTGGTGGAGCAGTTT